>JBIKKD010000075.1:0-6677 GCA_044360565.1 Kapaibacterium sp. (SeqCode) | reverse complement strand
CCCATGTTCCATTCACTTGACGTACTCCTTCGAATACAGTCAGAGTTCCACGATTTTCTGTCTCTTTGGCTACACCATAATTAACCAAAGCACCTCTTGTACCATTCCACATAACGCCACCTTGCTTGATATCAAGCAATGCTGAAACAGTTACACCTTGATAACCCAAAGTGAGTCTAGTACCTGCAATCCAATCAGGATTTATATTGCCAAGCTCGCCTTCTTCTGCACTTACGACAGGATAACCATTTGCTCCGATGACACGATTTCCTTGTTCATCTCTTTCCCATTTTCCACCAAAGATGGTACCATAGGGCTTACCTGCAACTGCACGAATTTGTGAACCGGTGAAACCATTGATATAAATATTTTCAACGCCTTCAGCAAGAGAAACAACTTCACTTACATTCTTAGACCAGTTCACATTCAAATCAGCAGTAAATCCATCCATATCGAAGAGGCGACCACCAAGCTGAACTTCAATACCTGAATTCTTGATGCTTCCTGCATTCATGAGCTTGCTAGTATAACCGCTTGATGCAGCAACAGGAACTGCAAAGATTTGATCTGTTGAAGTATTATCATAATAGTTCACATCAAATGTGATGGAATTATTGAATAATCTACCTTCTAAACCAATTTCGATTTCTGATTTCATTTCAGGCTTCAAATCTGCCGCACCAAGTGAGCTTGACATTTGGAAACCTGCATTGCCATTGAATGGGAATGTGATACCATTTGTCCAACCATCAGCAAAACCTGCCCTAGTGAAAAGTGTTTGCGTTGCATAGATTGGAGCATCTTTACCAACCAAAGCATAGGAAGCGCGAAGTTTTAAGAAATTGATTTCTTCGCTTGGTCCCATGAGTTCTGAAAGAACGAGACCAACACTACCCGATCCGAACATGAATGAATTATTTGCCACAGGCAATGTGGTTGACCATTCATTTCTCAATGTTGCATTCAAGTACAAATAATTCTTGTACTCCAATCTGGCATCTGCATAGAGGGCGGAAGTACGCTTTGATACAAGTGATTGTCCAGGATTCAAAGTGCGTGCATTGGACATATTATAGAAACCAGGAATCACGAGATCATCACCTGTAGCATATAGATTTTCCAAATTTTTGGAATACATATTCTGTCCAAGCAACAAAGTTCCTTTCAAATCTTGGTCGAAATCTTTGCGTAATGTCACGATAAGATCACTCGTAAAATCACTATTGAAATATTGATCTTCAATGATACGACCAGCCACGTAAGAATTGGAATTCACGGCATAAATCTGCTTTCTACGATCGGAATAGAAATCCTGACCGACACGATACATCACGCTGATCCAATCTGCAGGAGTATAATCTGCTTGTGTATATGCAACAATACGATTGACATCATCTGTAAATGGAGTATTATTCACAACCCAGTATGGATTATCGAATCCGAAGATTCCGCGATATGTTCTTTGGTTTCCATCTGCAAACTGATATGCTTCGGAATTTTCTGCACCATCAACACCATTTGCATTGTCAAATGTGATTGGTGTACGAAGAAGACCCAACATTACACCTGAGATATTTGAACCTTGCTGAATTCTTGTACCACCGGATTTGGTATAATTCACAGATCCAGATACTTTCAACTCTGAAGAAAATGCATGATCACCTGACAAACGAAGTGTTGTTCTCTCGAATGTATTCTTTGGTGTCACACCTGACTGATTCATGTTTGACAATGAAAGATAGAAATTAGAGGAAGTATTTCCACCCGAAAGTGAAAATGCATTCGTTGTTGTATAGCCAGTTCTGAAGAAATCACCAAGATTGTCATATGGTGTAACCGGAGTACCATTTGGATTTGCGGTTTGACCTACGATACGGCCATTCTTGTCCCAAACATATGTTGGATCAGCTTGCCATCTCAGAGTATCCAATGCAGCTCCCCAAGAACGAGGACGCTGATTTGCAGGTGTAGCAATCGGAGAACCAATTTGACCATTCAAACCTTGACCAAATTTGGTTTGATGTTCAGGCAATTTGTTTACTTGATCAATACCAAGTGATGTTGAAAAGGTTGCACTCATTCTACCAACTGTTGAGCTTGACAAACCTTTCTTTGTTGTGATGATGATCGCACCTGATGCAGCACGAATACCATAAAGTGATGTAGCGGCAGCACCTTTCAACACATTCACTGATTCAATATCATCAGGGTTAATGTCAACCGCACGATTCGAATAGGCAACACCACCCAATGAATTTTCGGTATTCAATTGAGAATTATCAATAGGAATACCATCAATAACGAACAATGGCTGATTATCACCTGTGATTGAAGATGCACCTCTGATTCGGATATACGAAGAACCACCCGCCGCACCAGTTGCATTTGTCACCTGGACTCCGGCAATCTTACCGGCCAAACCGCCAACGATATTGGATTCTCTTGATTGAGTCAATGCACTTCCATCCACTTTCTGCGTAGCATAAGTCAAGGATCGCTTTTGTTGCTCAATACCAATTGCAGTTACAACCACATCTTCACTTCGTGTGGCATCTTCTTGTAATGTCACATCAACATTATCAGAAGTACTCAAAGTCACTTCCTTAGTTTTCATACCCACCATCTTAAACACCAGTGTTTTCCCATTTGGAGGAACAGTCACCTTGTATTTTCCGTCTGATTTTGCAAAGGCACCGGATGTGGTACCTTTCACCAAAATTGTGGCACCGGGTAAAGGAGCACCCTTTGCATTCGTTACTTTACCCGAAACCACCCTCTCCTGAGCAAATGCAAACTGAACAGTTAGCATCAAACAAAGAATGAGAGAAGAGTAAAACAATCTTTTCATACTTACTCCATGAGTAATGATGAGGAAAAAAGGAAAGTGGGACAAAGCCTTATAAAACTGCATTTCTGTAAGGAAAGAACAGTAATAGATGGCATGGTGCATGTATAAACATGACCTGTTTGATCCCGAATTGTGTCAATGAATCGAAACCCCTCGTTCGATGCTCATTTGTTGGATGGCCGGACCTTCCTCCGGATATGGTTCTATAATATGAATTGCTGCTGTTTCATATTATGATTTGGTGATGTTGTCAAATTACTAAAAAAAATAAGATTTGCAACCCCTTGAAATTTCCCCATGAAAAACACTTAAAATGCAATCATCAATCCAATCGAATATGGCTGAATCAATGGAATGATTGTCATATTTTCCTTTTCAATCGAATCATTTTCTTTATCTGATTTATGAACCCACTGAACTGCATAATATCCGATTGCTGCTCCTAACACTGTGTCGGAAAGCCAATGTCTGTCATTGTGCATGCGTGCATAAGCAGTTCCTGTTGCCAAGCCATATAACAAAACATCAGCCCACCATCTATCTATGACTTTGCAAAGAGATGCGCTCATGACAAATGACACCGTTGTATGACCTGATGGGAAGGACAATCGAGCATCATCTATGGTAAAAGGGGAGAATTGACTGCTTCCTTGATTCGTGAATGGCCTACTTCTACCAATCATGGACTTGAGAACTGTTGTTATTCCTCCTGCCACCAGCAATGAAGCACATGTTTTTCTCGCGAATACTCGCATGGATTCATCCTTTAAGACAAGTCCCATTCCATAAGTGGCAAATGTTCCCAAGGCAGGATACAAAAGGTTACCATATTCATTGGCAAAAGAAATGGCTGGTCCATCGACTACTCCCCTATTTCTTAATGCAGTTTTTCTCATGTCTTCATCATAAGGCATGAGTGAAATGGAGGTCCCTAATACAATCCCGGCTGTCAATAGCGATGAATTTGATGCTGAAATGATCTCATTGCCGACAAAAGACAAGTCATTTAAACCCTTTTGAATATCACTGATCAGAATGGAATCAACTCTTTCAGATTCGAAGGAATGCAAAGTGAATACTGTGGTAAACACACTCAATATGCATGTGAAGATTCTTAATTTTCCGATGGTTTTCATGTGCAATGAGTATGAATTTCTTTTAGAATATTCTCTGCATGAACGGAATTCACCAAAGCGGATATCGTATTTTTTTGAATTCCACTGAACATAATTGGCGATTCATCATTACCAAAAATAATCTCATGAAATTTTTTGACGGCTTCCTTTGAATTAGAATTCCTGAAATTTGGTCCTATGGCACTAATCAAGGCATATTCCCCAATTTCAGCATTATTATCTTCTTCCAAATGCTTGACATACTCTTCGATTTTATTTATAGAAACATCATAAATCAATCCAAAGGATGAATCAATCATAACCGAAATCATGGGCTTCAATCCTGACAATTGCTCCAATTCTTTAATCAATTCACTCATTGATTGTTCATTCGAAACTTGGGATGCTCGAACTTGAACAAATGAAACAGGCTTTCTTATAATCACTGATCTCATCCCACTTGCTGCTTCATCACCCATGCGAGTTATGGTTGTACCTCTATCAGATGTCTTGAATGTATTGCGTACATGCACAGGAATATCTTTTTGCAAAGCTGGAAGTATCGTTTCGGGATGTAATACTTTTGCTCCAAAAAAAGACAGCATGCGTGCTTCATCAAAACTCATGCATTCTAAATATCGTGCATGTGGAATCACTCTAGGATCGGCACTTGCAATTCCACTCACATCTGTCCATATGATGATTTCTTCAGCTTCCAGGACTGCACCAAAAATCGCCGCTGAGTAATCTGAACCACCTCGACCCAGTGTGGTTGTGCGATTATCATCATCAGAACCAATAAAACCTTGTGTGATCACTATATCATATTGTTCAAACAATGGCTTCAGAAGCTGATTGGAGAGCAATGATGTTTGCTCCATATCTACTTGGGATCCGGAAGGCAAATCAAAGGTTCTCATCGATTTGCGTGCATCAAACCACTGAACATTGAGATGAATCCCCAATAATCCGGTCAATATTATCGTAGAAAATAATTCGCCACATGAAGCAATAGCATCTTGTGAGCGATTTGTGCATTCACCCAGCAATGCAATGCCTTCACAATAAGACAGTAAATCAGCGCCTATTTCCTCAATTTGCAGTACGGTGCCTTGCTCCAATCCCAATTCATTGCAAATATCAATATGCCTTTTGATGATTTCGTGAATTCTGTGGATTCGATCTTCATCATTCAAATAGACTGAATCGGATGCAATTGACAAAAGTTCACTCGTTATGCCTGAACATGCGGATGAAACCATGAGAATTTTTTGACCGGAATATTCTTGGGCGATCGACAATACATTTCTCATTGCAAAGGCATCTTGGACGGATGTCCCTCCGAATTTCATCACTATCATTGATTGTTCTCCAGAAGATCACTCAATTGATATGCTCCATGCTCGGACTCTATAATGACAATTGCCATGGCAACAGTATCTGTATGAGAGATTGACACATGAATCGTATATGCTCCCCATTTCTCGAGCATTGCTCCTGATAAGACAATCACAGGTTTCCCGCCCTTTTCATTCACGACTCCGATATCTTTGAAGGCAAAACCCTTTGCGATACCTGTTCCAATTGCTTTACTGAAAGCTTCTTTTACGGCAAAACGAGCGGCATAATGAGCCATTTTTCCATGAACATAACCATCACAATATGCCTGCTCCACAGGAGTGAAGATCCTTCTTGCGAATGCTTCTCCATATTCATTCATCGCAGATTCAATTCTTGCGATGTCAACGATATCCGTACCTATTCCAAGTATCATGTATTAAGCCTAATAATGTGCAAATCTACGAAATGCAGAGGAAGTCTTTGAGAAGGGAAAAATCAAACGGAATCACTAAGTTGAATCAAATCGATGGAGTGATGCAATGATTCCGAATATGCAATCTTATTTCAATACCGAATTGTTCAGCGATGCGAAACATGCTGATTTTCTCACACAACTCAATATAGCATGCGGAGTTCCCATCGAATTCCGAGTGGCTGAGATGCCCATTTTCATTGGGAAAGATTTGCAATTCAAACTTGAGCAATCAGCTATTGACATTATCAAAGCCTGCATTGATCCCAAACATCTTGCCATTGCAAAGGCAGCAATACCGGATGCATTCAATGTGCCAAATCAATCGGAAAAACCATTGTTCAGTGTTATTGATTTTGCAATCACACATGACAATAATGGCGAATTTCAACCAAAAGTGGTTGAATTACAGGGTTTTCCTTCTCTATTTGGTTATCAATTGCGTTTTATTGAGTGTATTTGCAAAGAATATGGTCTAGAGCAATATTCGGGTTTTCCCGGACTCATAAATACGGAATCATATACAACAATCCTCCGAGAATCACTTATTGGGAATCATGATCCCGATGAAACATGTCTTTTGGAATATAGACCCGATCAACAAAAAACCAGACCGGATTTCTCCGTGATTGAACAATTGACCGGGATGAAAACCACAGATATCGAATCAGTAAAGAGAGAAGGCAATGCTCTTTATCATCAAAGAAATGGCAAATGGGTTCGTATTCGCAGAATCTTCAATAGAGCAATTGCAGATGAATTAGTCGAAAAATCCGCAAAAGTGCCATTTGACTGGCGAGATGACTTAAATATTGAATGGGCAGGTCATCCCAATTGGTATTTTTTGATAAGCAAACAATCTTTGCCTCTCATCAAGCATGGCGCCATTCCAAAATCCATA
>JBIKKD010000074.1:0-6682 GCA_044360565.1 Kapaibacterium sp. (SeqCode) | reverse complement strand
TCCAACCATCTGAATCAAATGTAGTTTTTGTTCCATCAGCACTGCGACCTGCACTAGCCCAAAAACCTGTTCCGGCACCTGAGTGAATAAGACATTTTGCAGCACCATTCATTGAAGCAGGTCCATCTGGAGTTACTTCGCTAGCTAGTGGTGACATTTTGTCTGTAAATACAACCATAGTCACTTCTTTGTCAGAAGCATATGAACCATCCGCGGAATAGAATTTGATGGCATCATACTTCGTGTCACCGGCTTCTTTGGCATAATTGATTTCAACTTGAGCAAAAGCAGGTGCTGAAATCATTGCACTTGCAGCCAAAAGGGTCAAGAATTTTTTCATTGAATCACCTTAAATAATGGAAATAAATAATAACTATTGAGGAGCTTATTCAAATTTGCAAAGCCATGAATCGCATGGCTTTGCAAATATTATGCGAATTTAATAAAGAATTTTGAAAAAATGGATTTGAGATTCTCAAAATATCATGGGTTGAGTTCAATTCCGGGATTTCCGGAGACCTCACTGCTTGGAATTTTGGCGAGAAGTTTATTGTCATTCCAAGATAAACCTCTGATATTGCTTGACTTAGTGCGTTTGAGATAATGGAATCTATCACCTTCGAAACACATTTCGAGTCTGCGTTCTTTGCCGATTAAATCCAAAAGAGATGCTTTACCTGTTGTTGAATTGTCTTCAGGTACATTAGCTCTCTTGCGAATGAGATTCACATCAGCGAGAACTTCCGATTCGGGTTTGCCGATTTCGAGTCCTGCTTCAGCATGAATGAAGAGTATTTCTGCATAGCGGATTACATTCACATTTGCAATGAGTGTATCGTATTTCGTGCAATATCTGAATGATCCTGATTGCTTGATATATTGCTGTTTACGCAAATCTGTGCTTGGACTTGCATCCAAAGCAGCAGCAAAGTCAGGAGATACAGTGAATGGTGGTTCGCCGAATGCAGTCTTTTGATACATACCTCGAATGGCGCCGAATGAATTTGTTTGTGTAGTCAATGCCATTTGGAAAATAGATTCAGTATTTCCGCCTTTGTAAAAGACATCACGAGGTGTATCAGCCAAACTGTATTTTCCACCTTTTACAAGTTGATCGGCATATGCATAAGCATTCGTGAAATCATTCTTTTGGAAATAGACTCTTGCCAGATATGCAAGTGCTGCTGATTTGTTTGCATAACCATCGCGCTTTACATCCGGAAGAAGTGATTCTGCTGATTTCAAGTCCGCAATAACTTGCGCATAGCAATCTTCAACTGATGAGCGACCAATTGCAAGTCCGGCAGTACCGCGTGTGGGAGCGGTTCTCACAATCACACCGGGATGTGAATTGTCTGCCTTGAAACCATATTGATGACCCCATATACGAAGCATTTCAAAAATCATCACACCACGAAGGAATTTACATTCACCTTCAATTTGACTTTTCTGTACTTCTGTTAAGTCTTTGATATCCGGCAATGATACAATCACATTATTGATTGCATTGATTCCACGATAGGAATTATCCCAAAAGCCACTGAAGGATGGTGTGAAGAGGGACATATTTTGCGTCCAAATCTCCAAATATCCAAAATCACTTCCGGCATAGACGATATCGCCTGCCAATGCTTCTGTGGGAGAAGCGGGAATTCCGGAACCTAAAGTACCTTGCAGTGTTGCATAAATACCCGACATGGCAACATTCACCGAGCGTGCATCGGATAATGCGGCTTCGGTTGATAATTGACCTTCATTGCGCACATCCAATACATCAGAGCAAGCGCCAAGTATTAGCATGCCTGCAAGTGCAATGGTGAGCAATCCTTTATTTAAAAATGTATTCATGATTTTTCCTTATTCACTTGATTAGAAATCAACATTGATGCCGACATTGAATGTCTGCGCTTGTGGTGGAGTAAGATATGTCACACCTTGATTGCCATTTCTTTGCTGATCACCACTGTGATCTCTCACAACTTCAGGATCCCAACCAGGGAAGCTTGTGAATGTGAGAAGATTGATGCCTGTGAGATAGATGCGGAATGTTGAGAAACCCATTCCCTCAGACATTGATTTTGGCAATGTATAACCAATGGTCAATTGTCTTAAGCGGAGAAAATCACCATTGTATATAAAACGATCACTATTGATATCGCGATTTCCTTTGAGAGTCAGGCGAGGAACATCTGTTTCTTGTCCGGGCTCTGTCCATCTATCAAGTGTCTTTGTCATTTGATTCCATGAGAAACCCATATTTCCAACAAGTCTCTTTCCTGCATCATCATAAATCGTGTTCCCGATTTGATACACGAATTGAGTTGTGAAATCAAAATTCTCATAACGGAATGTATTGGTGATTCCACCAAAGAAATCAGGATAATTCTTACCTGTAGGAACGCGCCAAGTTGCATTCCAAGGAAGTGGCACGCCGAGTGAATCGCGAGCTTCTTCGAGTGTCAATGATCTGCCATTCAAACCATTGTTTTGAATCGGCTTGCCATCGGCTCCGGCTACTGTGGTAGGGCGATAATATACTGGCAATCCTGTCTCAGGATCAACACCTGCTGAACGAACGATGAAGAATGATGCAAATGGATAACCAACGATTGCTCTGGTTTCGCCAAAGCCCAAATCCACGCCATCGGGATTGGTGATTGTTCCAAGTGAAATAATCTTGTTTACATTATATGTGATATTGAAATCAGTTGTCCATTCGAATTCAGGAGTACTAATATTCACGGAACGAATATTGAATTCAATACCGGTATTGCTCATTTCACCAACATTATTGATGACAGAGCTGAAACCTGAAGAAGAAGGAACGCGCTCATTCAAAAGCATACCATAGCTCATGCGATCATAGTAACCGATAGAACCTGAAATGCGATCATTGAACAGTCCGAAATCAATTCCCAAATCTAATTGTCTTGATGTTTCCCATGTCAAATCACTATTTGGCAATTGACCCGGCATAGTGCCCGGATTACCATTATAATTGCTACCTGTGCTATAGACACCTTGCCATGTGAAGTCACCAATTGCGGCATTTCCGGAAATACCATAGCTCGCTCGAATCTTTGCGAAGGTAAGAACATCATTGCCTTTCAAGAAATCTTCATTTGACATGATCCAAGCGAATGAACCTGCAGGGAAGAATCCATAGCGATTATTTTCACCGAATCTGGAAGAACCATCGGTGCGGATGCTCAAGCTAAGTAAATAGCGATCCATCAATGTATAACTTGTTCTTGCCAAGTAGGAAATCAAACCGAATTCAGTACCGAATGCATAGCCATTTCTGACCGATGCCGATTGAGGCGTTGTGAAATAGTTATTCGGGAATGTATTTCCTGTTGTTCCAAGATCGCGTTGCTCGGATCTTTGTGATTCCATACCGCCAACAAAAGTCAATTGATGATCTTCAAGATCGAGTGCTTTCCAAGAGAGAATCGCATTGGTTGTCCAATTCACGACTTGCACTCTGCGCTCTTCTGCTGTTGGATCCGCTGTGATCACAATCGGTGCAAAACGATCTTCGCGTAGACTCATGAAATCCACACCACCGGAGAAGCGAATATTGAGATTATCCGCAAGATTTACTTGCGCATAACCATTACCGAATAATCTCCATGTGGTTGCGAGGAATCTTCTATTCTCAAGATCTGCCACAGGATTCAAACCGGTTTGGGGTCTCCAATATGCGCCTGTTGAATCATAGACAGGGAAGATTGGAAGTGAAGCGGAAAATGCATTGCCGAAACCTCCCGCCCATGCGGAATTAACACGATTGTTTTCTTCACGATTGGCATTGAATGAAACACCGATATCTAACCAATCATTTGCTTTTTGATCAAGCGTAATGCGTGTATTGATGCGCTGATAATCATTACCAACGATAAAACCTTTTTCATTGAAATAGGTTGTATTGAAATAATACTTCGTTGTTTCACTACCACCGGAAATCGTCAAATATGCTTCTTGTGTATTACCTGTGCGAAGCGTTTGATCCAACCAATTTGTATTCGCTGCTGTCTCACGAGTGAAACCTTGTGGCATGCGAGTATTATCAATAATATTCTGCCATGTGGTTGATGTATCGATCATGCCTTGGACATTAGTCCATGATTTACCTTTATTCACGGGAAGCCTCTGAAGTGAATCAACCACATCATTTCTTCTCGCTTCATAGAATAAATTGATCCAAGTATCACGATCAACGATATCCAAACGATTTGCTTCCGTTTTGATACCTTGTGAAACTCCCATACTGATGCGTGCAGCACCAAGTTTACCGCGTTTTGTTGTGATCAATACAACGCCATTCGCTCCGCGTGAACCATAGATTGCAGTTGCGGCGGCATCTTTCAAAATGTCGATGCTTTCGATGTCATTCGGATTCAAGAATGATAATGCATTGGAGTTTGTCGCAATGCTTCCTGAACCGAAATCTCCTGTTGTGATGGGTACTCCATCAACAACATAGAGTGGCTGTGTATTCGCTGAAATCGAACCAACTCCACGAACGCGCACAGTTGCGGCTGTTCCTGCCATGCCATTTGATTGCAAGACTTGAACGCCGGGTGAGCGACCCTGTAAAAGCGATTCAAAGCTCGGTGCCGGACGATTAACGATTTCTTCTGATTTCACTGTTGAATATGAACCTGTCACATCTCGTTTTTGCGTTGTTCCATAACCAACAACAACAGTTTCATTGAGTTTCAGAAGATCGGCTTCAAGATTGAATACTGCTGATGCTGTTTCGCCATCTTTTACCGTCACGGTTCGGGATTGTTTTTTATAGCCGACAAAATTAACGGACAATTTATATGTACCGCCTTTGCCGACTTTGATGGAAAATGATCCATCTTTTGCCGTAAGACCACCCATAGTCGTGCCGTCAACTCTGACTGTTGCACCCTTGAGTGGATCATTGGATTTTCTATCTGTGATCTTACCCGAAATCATGGTTTGTGCCATGGCAATGATGCCGGAGCAAGAAAACATGAATGCGAGAAGAAGAGCGTATGGTATGCGCATATAGCTCCATTCAGAATTATGAAACAATAGTTATTCTGTATTTACTTTTTTGATCCAATGAATCCATAATGCATGATATATGCATAACAGAGAATCGGAATCACGAATGAAATATGCAATCCGAATGAATCGGCTGCCAAGCCTTGAATTGCCGGCACAATCGCACCACCTACAATTGCCATATTGAGCAAACTTCCACCTTTATTGGTGAGTGGACCAAGATCCTTGATTGCCAATGTGAAAATCGTTGCGAACATGATGGAATTCATGAGTCCTACAAGCAGCATGGACCACATGGCGGTACTTCCATTTGAAAGAACACCCATGGATACAAGCAAAGCCGCTATGAGAGCTTGAATGCCTAAAAGTTTTCCGGGGGCAAAGGTTCTCAGCAATGCAGAACCAATAAATCTTCCGATCATGGCACCACCCCAATAATAGGCGATATATCCTGCCGCTTGTGATTCTTGCATATTGGCAATTGTGGGAAGTCCCATGAAATTCACGAGAAAACTACCGATGGCAACTTCACCACCGACATAAGCAAAGATGCCGAATACTCCCAATCTCAGGCGATTCACTTTCCATACATCGGCATATGTTGATGTGCGTTCCGCCTCACCTTCCACAGATGCAATGGAAGGAAGATGCAAGAAAAAGACAATCAAGCCGAGTATAATCAAAGCCAAAGCCAAGCCGATATATGGCATTTGAACTGATGCTGCTTGTGAGAGTTTATATGCTGTTTGCTCCACGGCATCCATTTTCATGATTTCAGTCATGGATAGTGTGCCGGCAAGAATAAACAAACTGCCAAAATATGGAGCGATTGTTGTTCCAACGGAATTGAATGCCTGCACCAATACCAATCTGCTGGAAGATGTTTCGGATGGTCCGAGCACACTCACATATGGATTGATCGCAACTTGCAATAATGCGAAGCCAACGGCCATCGTAAAGAGAGCCACAAGAAAGAATGCAAATGAAGGTAGAGCTGCGGCGGGATAAAACATCAATGCACCAATGCCGGCCGTGAAGAGTCCAATCGATGTACCTTTCTTATATCCAAATTTGGAAATAATGCTTCCGGATGGAATTGCGGCGAAAAAATATCCGAAGAAAAATGCAAGTTGAATGAGTGATGCTTCAGCAAAACTCAAATCAAATATGATCTTCAAATGGGGAAGGAGAATATCATTCAAACATGTTATGAATCCAATCATGAACATGAGGGATGCCATTGTGGCAAGTGGTCCTACATATCCGGATTGCTGTGATTGACTACTGTTTGAAGAAGCGGTATGTTGTATCGCCATAGAGTATGTCCTTTAAATTCCTGTGCGGAGTCTGCCAAGCATGGCAGCACCCACAAGACCTGCATTATGACTGAAATGTGCCTTCCTGATTTCCGCAAGTTGGGCAATCGTTGGCAATGCTCTTGATTTCAAAGTGGAAAGTGTTGTTTCGAAAAAGATCGGACATGACTGTGATATTCCACCACCAATCACCACCACGCGCATGTCCAAAACAGCGAGAATCGTTGCAAGTCCAAGACCCAATAATCTTCCTGCTTGTTTCATGCACTGAATCGCTGCATCATCGCCTTCATCTGCGCAATGCGAAATATCTTCAACATCGAGAT
>JBIKKD010000073.1:0-6804 GCA_044360565.1 Kapaibacterium sp. (SeqCode) | reverse complement strand
ATACACTCCATTTGCTATATCGCACCCCAATTATGGGCTTGGGGTGAGTCCAGAATTGAACAGGTGAAACAATCATATGACACAGTTTTAACGGTCCTTCCATTCGAAGAAACATTTTTTGCAAAACTTTCCGTTCATGCACCATTTGTAGGTCATCCATTATTGGATAGACCATATATGAAAGATACTTCTCGAGAAAGAGACTCTGCATTGATATGTCTCATGCCCGGATCTCGCATGCAAGAAATCAAACATCATCTTCCAATTTTGGAACCGATTGCCAAAGAGTTGATATCAAAATCATATCAACCGGTGTATTGCATTCCTAAGCATTTGCATGAAGTAGTTCAGAATTCGATCAATTCGAAAAGTCAGATTTCTCATGATACCCCAAACATCATGTCAATTGCCAAAGCGGGAATTGTCAAAATGGGGACTAGCACATTGGAATCGGCTTTGATGAATATGCCCATGATAAGTTATTATTCCACATCCTGGATTTCATATCAAATCTCCAGATCGAAAATCACATTACCATGGATCGCACTTCCAAATATTCTGCTTGGGAAAACACTCATACCTGAATTCATTCAAAAAGATGCGAATCCTGATCAGATGTTGAACGGAATATTATCACTTCTATCAGAGCAAGAGCTTCAAAATCAAATCAGAGGTTTTGATGAGATTCGGACGCTATTGGGAGGACCGGGCGCTTCGGAAAGAGCAGCGCGTATGATTGCCGATATTCTTGGATTGAGGGAATAGTCATGTTGATTCAAGCCGGCTTACTTCTTTTGCGATTGATAGCAAGCACATGGAGATATACTCAAAGTGGTAATATTCCAGGAACAGAACCATCGGTCATTGCATTTTGGCATGAGTATATGCTGCCGGGTTGGCATCATCATGGAAATCTACATACCATAGCACTGGTATCACAAAGCAAAGATGGAACCATACTGTCTCGATTATTGAAACAATGGGGAATCACGACTGTTCGTGGAAGCAGTTCAAAATCAGGAAAAGAAGCTTTGGCAGAGGCAATACAGCAAGTCAAGAATGGATCTACGCTTCTTCTTACTCCGGATGGTCCAAGAGGACCCCGCAGAATATTCAAAGCCGGAGCTGTTATAGCGGCACAAAGAGCCGAAGTGCCATTATATCTTGCGAAAATCAATGAATCTCGAGTATTTGTGTTTCAAAAAAGTTGGGATCAATTCAGATTACCGCTTCCATTTGCAAAGATTCAAATAGAGTATATACTAATCTCAATACCTCAAAATCACACAGAAAAAGAATACATAGATTCCGTAATTTCCGAGTGCCAAGCATTCTTGAATGGAGAGTCCATATGTATGGATCAGTGATTACAATCAGAAACCATTGTTTCGACAAAGGTTTCTTGAGCATAGTTAAAGCAACAGTGCCTGTGATTAGTATTGGAAATCTTGCAGTTGGTGGCACAGGAAAAACACCATTCACATTGATGCTTGCACGAATCATGCGCGAGCAGAATATTCCGGTTTCACTCCTTTCCAGTGGATATGGAAGATCAAGCATTGGAGAAATTATTGTGGTTTCCCAAGGTATATTAAAACCAGAAATCACTCCGAAAGATGCGGGTGATGAAGTGTACATGCATGCTCTTACCGGCCTTTATGAAACAATCATCGCAAATAAACCCAAGTATAAAAGCATTGACCATTTCTCAAGTCCAATATTGATTGATGATGGTTTTCAGCATAGAAAAATAGCTCGAGATATTGATATAGTACTTGTTAGCAAGAAAGATCTCACTGATTCACTTCTTCCATTCGGAAGAATGCGTGAGCCACTTGTGTCACTTATTAGGGCAGATATCATTGTTTGCACGGATGATGCGCCTAGAGAAGCATTTGCTCCGTACATGAAATCAAGTGCAATGTTTTGTAGAACAGCATCCCTTATGAAAGCACCCTATTCATTGGATGAATATGGTGCACCAGTCCATGAATATTCTCATTGTGAGATTGCTAATCCTGTTATGGCAATTGCGGGCATTGCAAATCCGGAGCGTTTTCTTAACTCTTTGACAAAGAATGACATAAAAGTCGCACATCATCATTGGTTGAAAGATCATGCTCATTATGATGCATCAATGATTGAGCAACTTTGTGATGAAGCCATAGAACATCAATGCTCTACGATTGTCATCACTTCAAAAGATGCAGTAAAGTTACAGGCATATTCTTCACATTTTGCATCAAAAGGCATTCGTGTCCTTGGCATTCCTATCATTTATGAATGCATTGAAGGCAAGGAAGAATTGATATCAAGAATCATCAGACTTTGTTCACCATTTATTAAATCAATATGATCATTGCATTTTCTCATATACAGCAAGCAAATGGACCATCGAATTATGAAAAGTGGTTAAGCCATTTTGGCGGAGATATACAATTCATTGCTTTGAATGAATATCCCAGAGAGGACTATTCATCCATACTTCAGACATGCAGTGGATTGGTGTTTACCGGAGGCGCAGATGTTCATCCTGCAAAATATGGGATGGAGCATCGCATAGCTGAATGTAAAACTGAACCCGAACGCGATGAAAGGGAAACATTGATTCAAGAGATTGCGCTCAGTGTGAATCTTCCCATTCTCTCCATTTGCCGAGGAGAACAATTTTTCGCAGTAATGCAGGGTGCTTCGCTCATCATTGACATACCAACAGATGTCGGCACCGAACATCAACATCATCAGCTGGATGGCAAGGATGGAATGCATCCGATCATCATTGAACCAAGAACATTACTTCATAAACTGATCAAGACAGAAGAAGCTATCGTCAATAGCGCACATCATCAAGCTGTTTCAATGCTTCCGGACATATTCATTGCTTCCTCAAAAGCTCCGGATGGTATCATAGAATCAATTGAATGGTCTGATCCAACAGGCAAACCCTTTTTTCTTGGAGTGCAATGGCACCCGGAAAGAATGGATTATGATTCACCTAGTTCTTCAGCTATTGCTCAGCATTTTCTCATGGAAGCAGAATCTTATTCATTACTTCTACGCTCATGAAACAACTTCTACTCATTCTTTCCTTGGCATTAATCTCTGCCACTTTACCTTTTGTTTATCAGGATTCCACTTCCGAATCGGCTCTGGAGATTGGTCCAAGAGAACGCTATATGCGCATGCTCTTGGCGGATCCTACAACAGGTGAAATTCCACGAAATGCAAGAGCGCAAGAATTGGCATTTGCCAAACGATTCAAAGGAAATGCAACTTCCGATGCATATACAAAAGTGCAAGTAAATGATCAATGGTCTTTTGCCGGACCAAATGCCTTGGGAGGTAGAACCAGAGCCATAGCACAGGACATAAGCAATGAACAGACACTCATTGCCGCAGGTATTTCTAGCGGAATCTTCAAAAGCACTGATTTAGGGAAAACATGGAGAAAGACACTCCGTAATGATCAATTGCCTTCGATTACAAGCATTGTGCAGGATCAAAGACCCGGTAAGACACAAAGATGGTATGCAGGAACCGGTGAATTTTATGGTAATTCATCAGATCTCAATGGCGATGGAATCTATCTGAGCACCGACGCGGGTGAATCTTGGGAATTATTGTCATCCACGCAATCAAAAACACCGAATACATGGGATGGAGCTTTTGAGTTTGTGTATTCAGTCGCAATGGATCAATCCAATCTTCAGCAAGATGAACTCTATGCCGCAACTGCTCTTGGAGGAATACATCGCTCAACAGATGGTGGCAAAACATTCCGTGCCGTACTCGGCGGACTCGGCAGTCAATTTTCACTATTCACGGATGTAGTAGTCACGCCAAGCGGTATAGTCTATGCAACGATGAGTCAAATTGGTGGAGGTGGCGCATCCTCAAAAGTGAAAGGTATTTGGCGATCAATCGATGGCGTCAAATGGGTAAATATCACTCCCGCCGAATTTCCCGCGGAATCATATCGGATTGTTATTGAAGTCAATCCCAAAGATGAAAATCAACTATTCTTTTTTGGATTTACACCCAATTCCGGAAAACGCTCCACAAATTTCAGAGGTGATGTCGAATGGAATAGTTTATGGCAATATCGATATGTATCAGGTGATGGCTCAGGTTCAGGTGGTTCATGGGAAGACAGATCCTCGAATCTTCCAAATCTTGGCGGCGAATTCGGTAATCTCATCACACAGTCCGGTTATGATTTGGTTGTGAAAGTTCATCCGCTAGATACCAATGTGCTATTCATCGGTGGAACAAATCTCTTTCGTTCATCCAGTGGATTTAAAGATACATTGCAAACAGCATGGATTGGTGGTTATAAACCCGGTACAAAAAGACCCTACTTTGACATTTATCCCTCACAGCATCCTGATCAACATGCACTCATATTTCTCAAATCAGATCCCCAAAAAGCGATTTCAGCAAATGATGGCGGACTCCAAATCACAGATGATTGCATCAAAGGAGCAACCACTTGGCGAGAAATCAATGAAACTTATATCACTTCTCAATTTTACACCATAGCAATTGATCATGGTGATCAGCATCGCAAAACAATCATGGGTGGTTTGCAAGACAATGGGACATATTTTACGAAAGGACTCAATCCACTCGATCCATGGAAAATGACTCTTACCTATGATGGAGCATTTTGCGCAATTGCAAAAAATGCATCCCGATATTATATGTCTGCTCAGCAGGGAAGAATCGTTTCCATGAAATTGGATGATGAAGGTAATATTCTTGAAAAAGGTAGAATAGATCCTGCCGGTGGGAAAGACTATCTCTTTATCAATCCTCTCACATTGGATCATGCAAATGAGAATATCATGTATGTGGCAGGTGGAAGTATTCTTTGGCGCAATAATGATCTTTCTACATTACCGATGAATACTTGGGACTCAACCTCTGTCAATTGGGATAGTCTCAGTGCCACAAGACTTCCTGTAGGTGAATTGATTTCCTCGGTTTCTGCATCAGTAAAGCCCGCACATCGCGTGTATTATGGAACGAATAAAGGAAATCTCTATCGATTGGATGAATCTCAGACCGGAAATCCAATACCTAAAAATATCACTGGAAATACATTTCCTGATGGCAATATCCAATCCATCGCAATTGATCCACGAGATGCGGATAATATGATTATCGTATTTAGCAATTATAATGTCATCTCTCTATTTCATTCCACAGATGGTGGTGATTCTTGGACAGCAATCGCCGGAAATCTTGAAGATAATCCAAATGGCTCCGGGGTCGGACCATCATGTCGTTGGGCAGAAATCGTACCTTTGACATCAGGATTTAAAGTCTATGTCGGCACCAGCATCGGACTGTTCTCAACCGGTAATATCAATGGTAATTTCACATGCTGGGAGCAAGAAGGAAGAGATATCATTGGTAATGCTGTGATAACCATGATGGATATTAGACATAGCGATGGATATATGGCAATAGCTTCCCATGGTGCAGGTGTGTTTTCAACAAATTCACATCAACTTCCTCCTAAGATTGCATCGCCCCAATTAAAATATCCCGCTCAAGACACAAATTCGAATGCTACTCTTATCCGATATTTCTGGGAAATTCCTCAAGGGACCATATTCTCAAGACTGGAAGTATCTGAATTCTCAGATTTCTCCCAATTGACTTTCACACGCTCAAATATTCCGGCAGGCTTATTTACAGGACTTTCAGGCCTCAAATCCGGAAAGAGATATTTCTGGAGGGTATTTGCAGTAAACTCTTCAGGTGATTCATATCCATCAGAGACCAGAACATTCACGATTGGAAATGTAAGTGATGTCAAGGATGCTGAGAATGCTAAGATTTATCTCCATGATAATGTGATTTATGTCTCTGCTTACCATCAAGCTGAAAGATATTCCATTCTTGATGTCACAGGAAGAACAATGTTCTCAGGAATATTGCAAAGTGGAGAATCTGCCATATCCGTGGCAATTCTATCAAAAGGCACATATATTTTGTCATTTCCAAACAAAAACAATCTTAAACCATTTATTTTCAACAAGTAAGTGCAATGTTAAGATATGGTAACATTGGAAGACAAGAGTACTGGACATCAATAATGTAATTTTGGACATTCTTCTTCAGAAAAGAGTATTTCTATGCGATTTTTTCAGACACTTGGCTTTATTTGCCTGTTTTTGTTGATGGGTGCTCGATTTCAGCAATCAACATTAACAATCAAAGGATCTGATACAATGGTTATTCTGGTTCAGCGATGGACAGAAGTATATCCTGATAAAAATGTAAGTTTTCAAGTGACAGGCGGAGGTTCTGGTACCGGTATTGCCGCATTAGTAAATGGAACTACAGATATTTGTGCTTCCAGCAGACCAATGAAGCCTGCTGAAGTTGTTCAAATGAAAGAGAAATACGGTATGCTTCCCCAAGAAATTCGGGTGGCAAGAGATGGGATCAGTATTTATGTGAATAAAGAGAATCCCTTGAAAAAACTCACCATGAAGCAATTGAAGGAAATATTCACCGGGAAGATTAGAAATTGGAAAGAGCTTGGCGGAGCTGATCATAGCATCATCTTGTATTCCAGAGAGAATAATTCCGGAACCTATGAATTCTTCAAAGAGCATGTACTTTCCAAAAAGGATTTTCATCCGATTGCGCAACATATGCCCGGCACATCGGCTGTTGTGGGTGCAGTGGCAATGGATCGCTGGGGAATAGGGTATGGTGGAGCGGCATATACAATTGGTGTTAGAGAAATTCCGGTTGCACTTGACGATGCAAACAAAGAATATTTACCCA
>JBIKKD010000072.1:0-6820 GCA_044360565.1 Kapaibacterium sp. (SeqCode) | reverse complement strand
TCATGATGGAACGCAATCTCGCTGCCAATTCTTCGAAGTGAAAAGGTTTTGGCATATAATCATCCGCTCCAAGATCCAATCCTGCAACTCTGTCTTCTGTGTTTCCACGAGCCGTGAGCATGAGTACCGGTGTCACATTGCCTGCCGCGCGCATTGCGCTGAGAACTGCAAGACCATTTCTTTTAGGGAGCATCACGTCAAGCACAATGGCATCATATTGATTATGCAGAGCCATCTCGAGTCCTGTTTGCCCATCAAATGCAGTTTCAACGATATAGCGCTCTTCCTCCAAACCCCTTTTGATGAAGAGGGCCATTTTCTTTTCATCTTCAATGACAAGAATTTTCATTGATTCAATCCTGAATGGTCAGATTAATAATCGAATGTCACAAAGTCGGCCAAATCTTCTGCCTTATGCAAATGCAATAACATGCCTTCTTCTTTCAAATCATTTACGGCTATAATGACGCGGTCCAACTCGATGCGATGATGATAGGAAAAACGCCATACATCTATTGGAGCCATGCTGATTTCAAGTACGAATAATTGTGCCACTGTGACGCTTTCCTGCTTGACATATCGATCTTTGACAGCATCCAGATAAAAAGATATCTCCTCACCAATCAAATGATCAGCAACGAAATAATAATTCTCATGAGTCAATAAATCGCAAATGGGAAAACCTCTCACGGGATCAAGCATGAGTGGAAGGAATTCGAGTCCAACCGTATATCGATATTCATCATCATCATTGCCCCATAAATCATTCCACACAATGGGATGATTTTCTTTAAGCCATTCAAAGAAAACAATTTCCTTTTCAGGCAATCGCATGAGTTGCGTAGAACCAATATGTGCAATGATCTGCTTTGCATCATCTTTTGAAAGTGATGACAAGATCTCAGTATCGAAAGAGATTATACTACGAAGATCTGAATCTGCAACCTGTTCTTTTAGTGATTGGATGAGTGCTGAAAGATCCATTACATTGACCTCAAATTAGCTTGATATGTATTTTGAACTGCATCGATGATGGATGATATGGCAGTATTGATTTCTTCTTCAATCAATGTTCTTTCACGAGATTGAAATGTGAATCTGAGTCCGATAGATTTCTTCCCTTCACCGATGGAATTGCCTTCAAAAACATCGAATATATCAATGTTCGTAAGTAATGAACCCGCCGCGTTTTTTGCAGTTTCTATAATGCTTTTGGCAGTATGTTCTGTATCAAGAATGAATGCCAAATCACGCTCCATTGCAGGAAAAACGCTAATTGGCGTGAAGCTTTGTTTTGATTTTTTGAGTTGATAGAGTGCGGTCAAATCAAAGACGATCGCAAAAACAGGCATTGCGCAATCAAAGGTCTTGCAATAAGCCGGGAGTAATTGTCCCGCACATGCAATAATCTGTTTGGATGATGTGAATGCTATTGCATTCGGACTCATGACTGAAGCTGGAGCAATGTCATCCGGGATTTTTGTCGTGGTGGAATATTGATGCACATCACAGGATTGTAGAATTGCCTCAGCCATCCCTTTTGCATCATAAAAATCAATTGTCCTGTTTTTATCCTTCCAATAATCTTCTGCAGTATTTCCTGTAAGGGTAATCAACAAATGTTCACGCTCACGAAATCCGGCGAGTGTAGAAATGGAATCTTTGATCGTTTGATCTTTGTGAAAGACTCTTCCAATGTCGAAGATTGAAAGATTCTTTTGTCCTGCATTCCAATTTCTTGATATGATATCCAAGGATGCAGGAATCAGAGATGGACGCATTGCTGAAAATTCTTCGCCGAGTGGATTCTTGAGAGTTACGACTTCTTTTGCGAATACCTCTGCTTTTTTTGTATCCAAGAAAGAATATGTGACGATTTCTTGCATGCCCATTGACATCAGCTGTTGTCTAATGCGATTACGCAAATGTGGCTGTTGCAATTTGACATTGATATTACTTTCACCGGGAAAATGCACATCTGTGTTTTGTGGAAGATTGTCATATCCAATGATGCGTGCAATTTCTTCAATAAGGTCGATTTCTTCATTGATGTCAATTCGATGACTTGGAGCAGAGACGGTGATTGAATCATCATTGCTTGCAATTACACTGCAATCAATTGCTTCCATGCATGATATGATTGTCTTGGAGTCGAGTTCTTTTCCGAGCATTGCGATAGCTCTGTCAATGCGTATGGTTATATGCTTTTCACCATGGACATTTGGATAGATGTCTTGCATGTCATCGGCAATCGTTCCGCCGGCCAATTCGATGATCATATGTGCGGCTCGCAATGCGGCATGTGGTAACATGCTGATGTCAACGCCACGCTCAAAACGATAGGCGGCATCACTTGAAATGCCAAGTTTTTTTGCGGTTCTGCGAATTGATGAAGGCTGGAAATATGCCGACTCGATGAATACGGAAGTGGTTGAATCCGAAATTTCGCTATTCTTTCCACCCATGACACCCGCAATGGCAATGGGTTGCTCAGCATCGCAAATCAACAGCATGCGATCATCAAGAATGCGTTCCTTGCCATCGAGTGTTTCGAATTGCTGATTCGCATTTGCTGTCTTGATGATGATGGAATTTCCTGTAATCAAATCAGCATCGAATGTATGGAGTGGTTGACCTGTTTCATACATCACATAATTGCTGATATCAACAACTATATTCTTTGGGCGAAGTCCTATGGATTCAATTCTTCTTTTAAGCCATTCGGGCGATTCACCATTTGTGATTCCACTGATTTTCAAACCGATATATCGATGGCACAATTCTGAATCTTGAATGGAAATACCCGGATTGCTTTCATTTCCTCTATTCTCATATGCTTTTAATGCTTCTTCCTTGCCGGGAATTATTGCTTTTTGAGATGAACCTGAGAGAATTGCAATTTCTCTGGCTAGACCGATATGACTCAAGCAATCTGCTCGATTTGGAGTGATGCCGATTTCAAGCAAAACATCATTCATCCCAAGCATATCAGAAAGGGGCATACCGATTGGAGTATTCTCAGGAAGCACCCAAATGCCGCCATCGTCTTCACCGAGATTAAGTTCGAAACGACTGCAAATCATTCCATTGGATTCAATCCCGCGAATCTTTCTTTTGCCGATTGCAAAACCACCATTTGGCACAATTGCGCCGGACTGAGCGATGATTACTGTTTGTCCTGCACCTACATTTGGTGCGCCACAGATGATGACACTTTCCGTAGAGCCATTTGTTACCGTGCACAAGGACAAAGAATCAGCATTGGGATGGGCTTCTCTGTGCAAGACTTTCCCGGTGACAAACCCCGCATATACAGCCGCATCATCACGAATTGATTCGACTTCAATTCCAAGCATGGTTAGGCCATCGGCCAATGCTTGTATTGGCATTTCAAAAGGGTAACATTCTTTTAACCATTGAAGAGAAGCAATCATTGCAATCGGATTTATGTGGTGTAAACTGTGATTATTTTGGAAAAGCATGGCTCGAACATGCAAATATACTGCTCATTTGGCTTATGATGATAGTGTCTCTCCAATGAGTGCATCCAAGGAATATGAATCAAAAAGGTGAAATCAGTTGAGGAAAACCCCTTAAAAATGAGGACTTTTTGATATTTTTGCAGTCTTGTCACCATTAATGCCACAAAACAAATTATGAGTAATGATGCTCTCATAGGCAAAATCAAAAAAGCGATCTTTGTCCTGCAAATCAGCAATTTCCTAGCTGGTTTGGCCTTTTTTGCGGGTTATTTCATTCAAGGCGATATCTTGTTCATCATAGCCGGGATATGTCTCATGATAGCAGTTGTGGGGCTTCATGCATTGAGGAAGCGAATTTTCGCAAAATTGGAACTCTAATTCACAATCATCAGATCGGAATCTTTCATGAACATAGCGGTTATTTGCGGAGGTATTTCGCCCGAAAGAAATGTTTCGCTTGTCGGCGGTCTTGCGGCAACGAATGCCTTGGAATCACTTGGGCATACAGTTCGCATCATTGATCCTGCTTTTGGAGCCGATTGCATCCGCATGAAAGATCAAATAGAAATTGATCCCTCCGTATTGCCAAGCGAGGAAATTCTTGGATTGCCAAAAAAACGATTATTGGAATGTGTGATGTCATCAGCATTTGATGGCATTGATATCGCATTCATGCTCATTCATGGAACAAATGGCGAGGATGGAATCTTTCAAGCTCTGCTTGAAGCAAGAGGCATACGATATACAGGAAGCAAGGTATTATCCAGTGCATTGTGTATGGATAAAGTAGCTTCAAAAATGATGATGTCAGCAACAAATATCATGACTCCACCATGGGCAATTGCAGTAAAAAGCAAAGGACATTTCAGTGATTCGGACATGCTGCATGATATTATTGAAGATTTACCCGGTTCTTTGGTCATTAAGCCAAATAATCAGGGATCTACTGTTGGGATGTCGATATTACACAAGCCCAATGTTGAATCTTTGCAGAAAGCTCTGGAAGAGGCGGGTCAATATGCCGATATGATTCTGATAGAATCATATATTGAGGGCAGGGAATTGACTGTAGCCGTTCTGGGTGATGAGGCATTACCTATCATTGAAATCGTTCCTGATGGTGGATTTTATGATTATAAGCATAAATACACCAAGGGTGAAACACAATATCATTGTCCAGCTGACTTAAGTGGTGATATTACTGAGTTTGTTCAGAATCTCGCTATTTCTGCACATAAAGTACTTGGTTGCACCGCTTATAGCCGAGTGGATTTCCGTCTCGATGAAGAGAATGTTCCCTATTGTTTGGAAGTGAATACAATTCCCGGGTTCAGTGCAACAAGTTTGGTGCCGATGGCCGCAAGAGAGCATGGAATTGAATTCCCGGAACTTTGTGAACGCATCATTGAACTGTCCTGATGGCGAAAAGAATCACAAATAATGAGACTCAATCAAAGCCGGATTCGCCAAAGCTCAGCAAGGCAAAGAAGGTTTTCAATAGAATGACTCTCATGTTTGTATTGATAGTCTCGGCTGGTGGTACGGCGATTTACATCAACAATGTGATGCGTATCAATAAGATGTTGAATGAAATTAGATCATTGGAAAAGCAGCGTGATTCGCTTGTTTCAATGAATCAACATTTGAAGTCCAAAGTATTGGATATGCAATCGGCGTCTAGAATCACAGAATTGGCAAAGAATAAATTGGGTATGATTCCCAATCCAAAAGCACCAACAAGCGTAACACCTTGATTCATCCATTTTACGAATAGATAAAACCATGAGTAAACAAACGGTCACATTGATAAAAGGCGATGGCATCGGTCCTGAAATTGCACATTCGGTGCAGACTATTTTTGCTGCGGCAAATGTACCGATCACTTGGGAAGAAGCGGATGCAGGCTTGTATTGCATCGAGAAATATGGAAATGGCATTCCTCAGGAAACTTTGGACTCAATCATTAGAAATAAAGTTGCATTGAAAGCACCAACCACAACTCCGATCGGTGGTGGACATAAGAGTATCAATGTGACAATTCGCAAGACTTTGGATTTGTTTGCAAATGTCAGACCATCTAAGTCACTACCGGGCATCAAGACTCGATTTGATAATGTGGATTTGATTATCGTTCGTGAGAATCTAGAAGATACTTATGGTGGGATCGAGCATCAGCAATCACCTGAAGTAGCGCAATGTCTTCGATTGATTACCCGTTCAGGTTCACGTAATGCCGCCAGATATGCATTTGAAATGGCAAATCTCAGTGGTCGTAATCGTGTGACTTGCGTTCATAAAGCCAATATTCAGAAGATCACCGATGGATTATTCCTTAGTTCATTCCAGGAAGTTGCCGCTGATTATCCGCATATTGAACATGATGACATCTTGATCGACAATTTGTGCATGCAATTGGTGACAAAACCCGAGCAATTCGATGTATTGTTATTGCCGAATTTGTTCGGTGATATCGCCAGTGATTTATGCGCAGGTCTTGTAGGTGGATTGGGTGTTGCTCCTGGAGGCAATATCGGTAAAGATTCCGCAGTATTTGAAGCAGTGCATGGTTCTGCGCCGGATATAGCAGGCAAAGGCTTGGCAAATCCAACAGCTATCCTACTTTCCGGCTTGCAAATGCTTCGCTATCTCGGCTTGAATGGATATGCAAATCGTATTGAAAGTGCTTTGCAGGAAACATTGCAAGCGGGCATCAAGACGGGAGATTTGGGTGGAAGCGCAAATACTCATGAATTCACGAATGCAATTTGTGAGAGAATCGCTCCTGAGGATCAATCAGCCGGGAATGAAACCCCGACCAAAATTATCATCGATCATGAGCCACTTACTGTGGAGAAACAACCTTGGAGCATTCACGGTGTGGATGTATTCGTTCGTTCAAAAACAGGATTGCCAGTATTTCCCGAAACGATCGGTGCATTCAAGCTGGCAATGATTTCAAATCGTGGCACAAAGATTTATCCAGGGGTGACACCGGATATTCTCTTGGTGGACCATTTCCGTTGTCGCTTCTATGCGGAAAAGCCAGTTGAACATGAAGATGTAGTCGCCTTGCTCAGTGCTTTTCCAAAAGAATATGTATGGAATCATATTGAGATTCTTCACAAAGAAGGTGATCAACCATTGTTTTCCAAGGCCCAAGGAGAATAAATTTCCGGAAGTTCATGTAATGATTTCCTGAAATTGAATTCTCATCGGAGTTTTCTATCTTTGTTTGAGCTCAACTTTTTACATAATACATTTGATTGTTCTGGAGAACCTTCCCACATGGATATTTCCAAATACTTTTCAGTTAAAGGACTTACTGTATTCATACTCGC
>JBIKKD010000118.1:0-4803 GCA_044360565.1 Kapaibacterium sp. (SeqCode) | reverse complement strand
ATTGAGAATCAATCATTGGTATATGTACGTTGGAAGTATTATTGGATTGGTGCTGTTGGAGGTGGTTCCAGACCTCAAGTAAGACTTGATGATATTTCAATCACGAGTAATGCAGCCAGCATTATTCCTACAAAGCTTGTAATTCCTTCTATCTCACCATCTACTGTTTCATCCACAAGCCCATTTAATGTGTTTGTACAAGCTCAAGATAATAATGGTTCATCCGGAAATATCACGCAGAATACGACTTTCATACTAAGTGTATTTTCTGGTACTGGGCAATTGACTGGTACTGTTACTGGTACAATTCCTGCTGGGCAAAATTCTGTCACTGTTACAGGTGTTCGCTATAGCACTGTTGAAAATAGTGTTCAAATCAAAGCAAGTGTTACAAGTGGAATGACATTAACCGATGCTATAAGTGCGCCATTCAATGTTGTGCAGGGTGCTACTGCAATTTCAGCAACTGATCTTGTTGGTAAAGTACATGTCAATAAACCACTTCGACCATTCACAATCAGTGCTGTAAAGCCGGATGCAACTGTTGATGCCGGTTATTTAGGAACTGTAACTATTGCTCAAACAGGAGGTCCAGGAGTTGTTTCAGGTACATTGATCAGACCTTTCTCAAATGGAATTACAACTTTCAATGATATTCGTTTTTCGCAAGTAGGTACATATACTTTTACTATCACTGGGACAAATCTTCCGGCAATCAATCATACTGTGCAAGTAGCTCCTGCTATGACAATGACAGAAATGATTGTGCCAAGATTCATCAAATCAAATACTGCCAATAATCGTGTGCCTGCCTTTGCACTGGTGAAATTTGACAATCTAATTCCGAATACAAACTATAGATATATTACCGGTGGTGTTACTTCTCCAAATCCATCAAATACGATTGGTGGCGGTAATAATTACCATTATGATGCCACAACAGATACATATATCTACAGCTTCAATAGAAATCTCACTTCAACTTCAAGCCCAGCTACATATTCAACATTCACTACAGGCGCGAATGAAACTTCGCGACTTATTTGGATTAATTTGATTCCAACTAGCAATAGCGCTTTTGGTTCAAATGCAACACTTTATTGGAGAGTCATCATGAATGATCATCCAATTATAGGTTATGCTGCAGATACAATGCATACAACAAGTTTCACCACTCCTGTCAACTTGGGTAGTGGCGCAGGTGATGCAACCGGAATTTATGATTCACAAAGTGGTTTGGCACAAAGAACATTTGTATTGCTTTATGACAATGAAGCAGGAACAGGTCGTCCAATTTCCAGTGCACACATTCAAGATGATGGAACATTGAGTGATACAACGACATTTGCACAGTTTTATAAAGATTTAGACAATATTCCGACTTCATGGGCAACCATTATTCCAAACAATTTGCCAGGTGGCGTGAAGCGTCTCGAACATCGTGATATGCAAGGAAATTTGGTGAAGCATTGGACAGATCTCGATGGTATTTGGGCAGGTGTTAATACTGTATATCCTACTTCAGGAATCAATGCGATTGATTTCAAGACACCACAATTGACAATGCTCACTCCAAGCACAAATCAAATTCATTGCCAAGGAAAGCCCATGAATATTACATGGACTTCTCGCGGAGTTGAAAAAGTGAACATTGAATATGCATCCGGATATTCAACAGGTAGAACCTATTACGAAATTCGATACAATGCTAATGCAACCCCTGCAACATTTACTTGGGTGCCTTATGACTTCAAGGATTCAAGCACAAATATGAGTGTGCGTATAACGGATGCTGAACATCCAACAGCGCAATCAGAAGTAAAGCCGATGACAATATTCTTGCCACCGGTCGTACAGATACATCCAAAATCACGCAATACATGTATTGGTGATACCGTGACATTATATGCAACAGCAAGTGGCACATCAGTCAGGTATCAATGGTATAAGGATTATAAACCACTCACAGGTGCAACAACACCTGTCTTATCTTTCACCGGAATTCGTGAAACTGAATCAGGTTTATATCATTGCATTATGACAGGTCTTGCACCATGTGATGCAGTGTCTTCAGATACAGCAGTGCTTTATATCAATCGTCCGATAGAAGTCTTGAAGCAACCTGAAAGCAAAGTTGTCAGCAAGGGTTCAACAGTATCATTTGAAGTATCTGCAAATGCGAATTATGTAATTGCATATCAATGGAAGAAGAATGGTGTTGATATTCAAAACAACATGCGCATTAGCGGTGCTCAATCACCAAGTCTTGTCATTCGTGATATTGATGTGAATGATGCTGCCGAATATACATGTCTCGCAACGGGTCCCGGCAATTGTGGATTTAATCTAACTCAGCCGGCTACACTTGGCGTATTGAGCGTTGGCATCGTAAATGCACCTGAAGATGTAACCGTATGCGAAGGCAGAGTAGCTCGATTCAATGTCAATGCACAAGCATCACCAACAGGTACAGGACTGAGCTATCAATGGTTCAAAAATGGTGTGAAGATTGATGGTGCCACATTGGAGTTTCTCGAATTCACAAATGTACAAAGCGCAAATGCAGGACAATACTCAGTGGAAGTTTCTGCAACAGGAAATATCGTTGGAAAAGCAATGGCGATTTCAGCACCTGCAACATTGACAGTAAAGCAATCATTGGCTATCACAACAGAACCTGAAGCATTAAAGCAAGGTTGTTTTGGTGATACATTGCGCGTAAGTGTCACCGCAACAGGAAGCAATGTTTCATATCAATGGTATGCAAATGGCACCGCATTGACAGGTGAAACAGCATCCACATTCTCACGCATAGTTGACAGTACAACACTTCCAACTGAAAAAGATTATATCTGCATCATAACAAGTGATTGTGGAATTGATACAACACGTACAGTACGATATATAACATTACCGGTTGTTTCATTTGTGACTACATATCCTGCAGAAGGCATCAATGTTGATTTCAGTAAGGATTATACATTCACTGCAAATGTTACCGGTACCAATCTAACATTCAAGTGGTTCAAGAATGGCGTTGCAATTCCAGGTGCAACACAAGCATCATATACATTGGTAAATGCAACCCGTGCAGATCAAAATTCAAAGTATAAAGTTGAAGTCACCGGTGATTGCGGTACAGTCACATCGCAAGACATCAATGTCACAGTGGTTGGTCCTGCAAGCATCGATGATGAAGCAACCGCATGGATGCTGAGTAGCAAGCCAAATCCGAATAATGGAGATATGACAGTTCAATTCGCGGTCACAAAACCCGGCATGACTTCACTCTTTATTCGTGATGCGATTGGTCGTGAAATTACACGCTTTGATGCAGGCATGATGGACATCGGAAATTATGAGCATGCATTCTCATTGCAGAATGTGGCATCCGGTTTGTATTATGTGACAATGCAAAATGCGGGTCAATCAATCACTCGCTCAATGACAATCATCAAGTAATATTGATTAATTGATATATGCCCTGCTCTCACAATGAGAGTGGGGCATTTTTATATCCATGGAATTATTCCCACCTGAAATAGAGATCATTCGCAAACGCGTCAAACGCTTATCACTCAAAGTGAGAGCGGAGGATGAGCGCATCATTTGCACGATTCCATGGTTTGTCACAAAAGCCGATACGCTGGAATTCATAGAAAAGAATAGACCCTGGATTGAAAAGCAAAAGCAGAAGATACGACAGCTTCGATCGATGCATATTCATCGCGAGCAGGGATCACTATTGTATATGGGAGAATCCTATCGCGTGGTTTCTGTTCCTAGTGCCACAAATCTCGGCATTATTAATCATGAAGAGAAGATCATTATCAGTTCAATCAATGCTGATGATCTTTCGCAGAGAAAAGAATGGTATCGATTACAAGCTTATGAAGTCCTTCCGCCTTTGATTCATGAATCAGCAAAGCAATATGGTTTTGCATTCAAGAAAATTAGCATCAAACATCAGAAATCAAAATGGGGAAGTTGTTCCATCGATGGCTCACTAAATTTCAATGCCAAGATGATGCTCACACCCGAATATGTGATTCACTATCTTATCATCCATGAACTCGCGCATACCAGAGAATTTCATCATGGAGATAAGTTTTGGCAACTGGTTGAAGAATGCTGTCCGAATTATCTAGAAGCGGAGAAATATCTTCGAACAACAGGGCGTATCCTTGAGATGTAACATGCTCCTCGGCTCCGCTCAAAAACTGTTCGTCGAGCGAAGCCGAGACGAGAATCCGGTGTACAGTCCCACCCCTCGGCTTCGCTCGGGGTACACGGCTCCGCTCGGGGTACAATAAGCCCCATTGGGGCGGCATCATAGTAACAGTCCCACCCCTCGGCTCCGCTCGGGGTATACAACTCGGCTTCGCTCGGGGTATACAACTCGGCTTCGCTCGGATTACAAAATGGAAGAAATGTTTCTCGGCAGAGCTCGAAAACCAGGCCGAGGGTGGAAGTTCTAGACTTCTATCATCCGAAGAAATACGCACAAAAGGACTACATGTAACAATGAATTGCCATCATTCATTGACCGCTTCTCATTTTCCAGAGTTTCAAAATGCCTGAGAGCACAGAGTCATGTGGGTACTTTGTACAGAGATCTTGAAGCATCGAAAGTGCTTCTGGGAGTTTACCTGATAATTGCAGATCATGTAAAGCAAGCATCTCTTCTGAGTTCGCAAAACCTGTTTTATCTGATTGAAACAGCTCGCCAATTGCAATTAACTTTTCTTTGCCACGCAAAGGAATCAAACCAAGTTGACGAAATTCGTTCATATTATGATTTGC
>JBIKKD010000003.1:0-20629 GCA_044360565.1 Kapaibacterium sp. (SeqCode) | reverse complement strand
ATGCAGATGGATTATCGACATTATACCACAGATTATTTCTCAAGAGGAATGTTTGAGGAGCGGTATTTCCGCCGATATTCACATGACGGGAAATTGTTGAACGGAATACCACCAGATTATTTTGGAAGATATTGTTTCCGCATGGTTCGAATCTATTTGGATCAACGGTTTCTTGAAGAATACGAAATACCCATCGCTCAGGATTAATAATAGTATTGTTAGTAACGGAGACGCGCACTGATCCAACATAAGCCATGGGTGTGACGGACCCAACAAATACATTTCCTGTGACCATCAAGTCCGCCGCCTCATGAGTCGCATTGAGAGGTCTGAAGAATTCAAGTCCAGTAGAACCACCCAAATTCAAAGCACGCTGTCCACCATCGATGAATGAATTCTGTTCAATGCGGATGAATCGCGTTCCACCTTTTGCTTGAATACAATTCGATCCTGATTTTCTGAAAATGTTATTTCTAAATATTCCTTTATGACATCCCACCATATCAGCACCGCTTCCCCCGGGAGAGCCATTTTCAAAGATGCAATTCTCAATCACGAAATCATCAAGTCCCGATAATTTTAATTGATCATTATTGCCATTAGCACCCATTCCGGAAAAAGTCAAATTGCGAAAGGTCATATGATGCGTTGGAGTATCGAATGTACCGCCATCATCACAATTCATTCCATTACTTGTCTGACCATTCACCGTAAAGTTCTCGATGATCATATGTGAACACTCAGAAAAATGCAAGGATTCTGACCCACCTTGAAATATCACGGAATCACGATCCATACCTCGAATCACGATTGGCGCATTCGGAGTACCTTGGATATTCTCAATGAAAAATGCACCTTGATAGACACCATTGTGTATGAGAATAGTATCTCCTGGTTTGGCTTCAAGACATGCCAGGCGTGGATTGGCATATTTTTGTCCCAGTCCAACATGTAGGGTATTTGCAGTTATTGTTGTATGAATGAGAAATAGTATATAAATGTAAACCATATTTATTTTCCTAATAAATAGCATGGGTATTTCAAGCAATTTATGCAATTACAATAGTGATTTGTAATTATGCTGTATTTTACTTGCAGTTTACTTTGTATAATTGTTGTATCTACATAAAGAGGACTCAATGAATATAGAAGCAATTCAAGATATCGTCAAACAAGTCGAAACATTATACAATCAACATGATATACTTGAAGCTAAATCTCTTGGTATGAGTATACGTGAGAATCAAGAACTCATTAGTGATGTTCATACATATTCAGTTTACCTTCAGTATATGTCGAATTCTTGCTATTTGTTATCAGATTTTGTAGATGCTGTTTATTTTTACAAAGAAGCTATTCGTATCAATACAGAAATAGAAAATAAGGAAAGGCTCGCATCCGCATTTGGAAATATAGGTCTCACAAAGTATCGCATTGCTGATTATACAAGTGCCTTAGATTATTTGAAGAGAGCTATTGAAATCAATGAAGAAATTGGAAACAAAGTATTTCTTGCTAATAATCTTGGGAATGTAGGAATTGTGTTTAGTATGCTGTCTGACTTTGATAAAGCATATGAATACAATGACAAAGCACTATCCATAAATATTGAGATTAATAATCTTAAAGGTATAGGTTCTAGTCTAGGAAATATTGGTTTTCTATTACAGAATCAATCAAAATTTGAAGAAGCTCTAGTACATTATCAGAAAGCTTTGGATATTCATCTACAAATAGAAGATAAAGAAGGGGTTGCATTAAGTTATGAAAACATGGGTACTATTTTTATTGAACTCCAGGAATATGATAAGTCTTTAGAATACTTTATCATAGCAAGAACAATATATCAAGAAATACATAATAAGCATGGTATTGCCAATGTACATGAATCATTGGGAAGAGTCTACTCCAAGCTTCTTGACTATGAGAAAGCAGAACAATGTCTAAAAGAGAGCATAGTAATCGCAAAAGAGATTGAACATAAAGAAGCACACATGAAAGCACTTCTAGATATGTCTCAGATTTATGAAGCAACAGATAATTACAAAGAGGCCTTACATTACTATAAGGATTTCATTTCAATACGAGACACTATTCAATCTGATGAGGTAAAGAAAACAGCTTTATTATTTGATCAACAAAGAAAGATTGAAGCGGAAGACAAGGCAAGACAATTGCGCATTGCGAGAATGGAGGAACAAGAAAAACTTCTATACAAGATTCTTCCTACAAATATTGCAGATAGAATTCTCAAACATGAATCATCCATAGCAGATTATTACTCATCAGTAACAGTCATGTTCATGGACATTGTTGGATTTACAGAGCTTTCTTCTCAACTATCACCCAAGCAATTGGTATTTCTACTTGACATTATTTTTTCCAAAGCTGATGAAGTTCTTGAAGAATATGGTTTGGAAAAAATCAAGACAATTGGTGATGGTTATTTGGCAGTTGCAAATTTGACTAAACCAATTGAACATCATGAGATTGCTGCAGCAACCGCTGCAGTTGCATTACTACAATCACTTAAGACATTGAATTTTACTGTACCTGATGATTTAAATAATGAACAATGGCAAAGCCATAGTCAAAACATTCAAATGCGAATAGGATTACATGCAGGTGAAGTTATTGCTGGTATTGTTGGAAAAAATAAATTGATCTTCGACCTTTGGGGTGATGCCGTGAACTTGGCTTCAAGAATGGAATCACTTTCAGAACCAGGTAGAATCCAAGTAAGCGATTCATTGGCTGCTTCAATTGCTAAACATTCAGATTTTGTTTTAATCCCAAGAGGTTCAGTATCTATAAAAGGAAAAGGCGAAATGAATACATGGTGGTTAGAAGGAATGTGAATTCATCAATAAGAAGATAAGTAGAAAATCTGTAGTGAGTGTATTTTTTACACTTTCCTCATTATGGTATATTTAGAATTTTATCGCCATTTAAAAGAAAATATTCATCAAGGGAACAATGTCAATAACATTCAAGTTATTTGAGATTGTAGAAATCAAAATTTCTAAGTAAGTTACAGAAGTATTGATTTCAACCTATTTGATACCGCCTCACCACGGCTCACCACCCGGTATCCATGCATAACTCTGAATATTACCCCTCTTTGGGAGGGAATTTTTCATATAGTCGAGAGGTATGGTATGGGACATGAAATAGCTACTATTGCTCCCGGTAATTATGTGGCATTCACATTTTTTATCGGCACGATGGCAATGATGGCCGCTTCGGTATTTTTCTTTCTTGAGTTAAATACCACTCCAGCGCGTTGGAGAACATCCGTTCTCGTTTCAGGCATCATCACATTTATTGCTGCGGTTCATTATTATTATATGCGCAGTTATAATTTGGAAACCGGTGAGTCGCCAGTATTTTTCCGTTATGTTGATTGGTTACTCACAGTGCCTTTGATGTGCGTTGAGTTCTATCTCATCACAAAGAAAGCCGGTGCAACGATTGGACTTTTATGGAAGTTGATCATTGCATCAATTTTCATGTTGGTGACAGGTTATATTGGCGAAGCAATGCATGGTCAAGATTCATCAAGCTGGGTATGGGGAACAATTTCCTCAATTGGTTATGCATATATCGTTTGGCTTGTTTGGGCTGGCGACATTGCAAAACTTGCAAAGTCTTCTTCACCTGCAGTAGCAGCTGCAAATCGTTATCTCGGATGGTTTATTCTTGTCGGTTGGGCGATTTATCCATTGGGATATATTCTCGGAACCACAGGTGGATTATTCGGTAATCAAATGGTTGCAGATCCTAAAGCCGCTTCCTATGCAATGGACATCATCTATAATATCGGTGATGCTGTAAATAAAATCGGATTTGGTCTTGTGATTTATATGTTGAGTAGAAAAGAAGATTAAGTATTTCGATATCATAATCTGATAAAACCCTGATACTGAAAAGTATTGGGGTTTTTTCATATTATACTTTCTTGTTCAATTAGGTTGTATTTCCTAAGTTAAGACCATTCGTCAATGTAGGAATTGCACTATGCACATTGGTATCATGAAAGAACCTTCCGGTGAAACAAGAGTTTCTCTCTTACCTGAAGCTGTTGCTTCGCTCATCGGAAAAGGTCATACTATACTTGTTGAAACAGGAGCGGGTACTTTGGCATTTGCCTCCGACGATGAATATGTAAAAGCGGGAGCAACAGTAACCAATGCCGAATCTGTGATTGAATCAAGCGAAATCCTCCTTTCCATCCATCCAGAACCGGTCACAAATGCACACTCCAAAACATTGATCGGAGTATATTATCCATTGATCAATGCCGAGTCGAATCAACAATTCTCCTCGAATGGAAATACGGTGTTTTCACTGGACATGCTCCCGAGAACCACGCGCGCGCAAAGCATGGATATCTTAAGTTCTCAAGCAAATATCGCAGGTTATAAAGCCGTATTATTGGCCGCCACAGAATACTCACGATATTTTCCAATGTTCATGACAGCCGCAGGAAGCATAGCACCGGCAAAGGTTTTGATACTCGGAGCAGGTGTAGCAGGACTTCAAGCCATAGCAACTGCTAGACGCTTGGGTGCAGTCGTCGAAGTGTTTGATACAAGACCCGCAGTAAAAGAAGAAGTAATGAGTCTTGGTGCAAAATTCATCGAAGTGGAAGGCGCAGCCGATGCAAGCAGAGCCGGTGGCTATGCGGTGGAACAATCTGAAGAATTCAAAGCAAGACAAACTGCAAGAATAGCCAAAAGCGCAGCCAAAGCTGACATCATCATCACAACCGCGCAAATTCCTGGAAGGAAAGCACCAATCTTGATCACACAAGACATGCTGGATTCCATGCGCAAAGGAAGCATCATCATTGATTTGGCGGCCTCCACCGGTGGAAATACACCTCACACAAAAAATGATGAATCAGTCATGCATAATGGAATCAAGATTATAGGAAATAGTAATCTCGCTCGCATGATGCCTGCCGATGCCAGTAAATTATATGGAAAAAACATCATTAATTTTCTGCAATTGATAACCGGTGAGCAGGCGATATATCATCTCAATCTTGAAGATGATCTCGTGAAAGGCACATGCATCATGAAAGACGGCAATATCATCCATGAACGATTGAAATCTTAAAGAGAACATATATGGAACAGCTCCTCAATTGGTTTACTCAACATCAGGATATGATTTACATAGTCATACTGATGATTTTTGTTGGAATTGAAATCATTGGTCGCGTGCCAAGCGTATTGCATACACCTCTCATGAGTGGTGCCAATGCCATTCATGGTGTTGTGATCATCGGTGCAATCATCGTGATGGGCAATGCCGATTCCACTGATATCACTGCATTAATTCTTGGATTTCTTGCGGTGATACTTGGTACATTGAATGTGGTCGGTGGTTTTGTCGTTACAGATAGAATGTTGGAAATGTTTAACAAGAAAAAATGAATCACATGGAATCTCTCCTTCTACTCATCTATCTGATTGCATCCATAACCTTCATTCTTGGTTTAAAGATGCTCTCCAATCCCAAAACCGCTCGCAATGGAAACTTGATTGCCGCAGTGGGAATGGCTCTCGCGATTGCAGGAACAATTGCATTCTATACAGATTCATCCGGTGATCATCTCGGTAATCATCTATGGATTCTTGGCGGATTGGCGATTGGTGGAATCGTGGGAACGATGTCTGCAAAAAAAGTCAAGATGACAGATATGCCACAAATGGTGAGTTTATTCAATGGAACGGGCGGAGCTTGTGCCGCACTCATTTCTATAATTGAATTCAAACATCTCGTCCATGATTTTCAACCCGAGCTTTATGCCGGCGGGGGTTATACCTATTTCTCAACGCTTGATGGCGTATCACTACTGATCATTATGGCAGGATTGATCATCGGTTCGGTGAGTTTTACGGGATCCATGATTGCATGGGCGAAATTGGATGGTCGATTGAATGACTTTGCCTTTTCCGGACAGCATATCGTGAATATTATACTTCTGCTTGTCACGGTTGGTTTGACTGCAATGATCATCTTTCTAAGACCCGAAGAAACCATCGAATTTTTCTATGCTGCTTTGGTTCTATCAGCTGTCTATGGCATTCTCTTCGTTTTACCGATTGGTGGTGCGGATATGCCCGTCGTGATATCACTTCTCAATTCATTCACCGGAATTGCTGCGGCATGCGGTGGATTTTTATATGACAATACAGCAATGCTTACAGGAGGAATTTTGGTGGGCGCGGCAGGAACCCTTCTTACGATTCTCATGTGCAATGCTATGAATAGATCCTTGCTGAATGTACTCATTGGTTCATTCGGTGCAAGTGCGCAATCCGGACAATCCGCCGGAGCACAAGGAACATATAAAGAAATGTCCATTTCCGATGCAGCAGTTTTGATGTCTTATTCTTCCAAGGTCGTGATTGTTCCCGGTTATGGACTTGCTGTTGCTCAAGCCCAGCATGCATGCCATGAAATGGAAAAATTACTCGCCGAAAAAGGAGTGGAAGTCACATATGCGATTCATCCCGTTGCAGGACGCATGCCAGGTCACATGAATGTATTGCTTGCCGAGGCCGATGTTCCCTATGAAAAGCTCAAAGAAATGGAAGAAATCAATGATGAATTTCCATCCGTTGATGCAGTACTGGTATTGGGTGCAAATGATGTGGTGAATCCAGCGGCAAAAACAGACCCAACTTCACCAATTTATGGCATGCCCATTTTGGAGGTTGAGTCTGCAAAGCATGTTATTGTGAATAAACGAAGCATGAAACCCGGTTATGCAGGCATTGAGAATGAGCTCTTTTTCCGACCCAAAACTTCGATGTTATTCGGAGACTCCAAAAAAGTATTGCAAGATCTCATTGCGGAAATAAAAAACTTGTAAATTTGGACATCATTTTATGAAGAGAATCATGAAGTTCAAGACGCCATTTCATAAGAATATCACCATCATCGCAATGTCGATGATGCTGGGAATGATATTCATGAGCTTTGGTGCGGTGATTTATGACCTTCATGTACAAGGCGGAAACTTCAGTCGGGCTGATTTGCACAAACTCATTTCATTTAAACAAGTCAAAGAAGTCACCGCTTTTATTGAATCCATAATTGTAACGGTGGCTCAGGCGGTATTAGAATTTTTGAGGACTTTCCTCAAAGGGTAAATCCAAAGCAGGGTCTTGAGGGACCAATAACCGACAGAGTTCATACTTTATATCATTCCCATTCGCAAAGGGTTGCGAATGCTATTTTATGTGAATATGAGGGTATTATTCTTCCTGATTCTGTCATCATTCAGTATCATATCAGCAAATCCACAGTGGAAATTGCGTATTTCTCCAAGTCAGTGTTCCTTCAAAGATCTCCATTATTCCACTTCATCACATGATCGTGAAAAACATATTGTCTATGCAATTGCCCGTGGATATGTGTTTTCATTCAATCTCAAGAATTTCTCGATGGACAGCATCAAACTTCATGGAGAAAACATAAACGGTGAACAACATGTTTTGGATGCCAAGAATGGACGCTTATTGATTGGAAAAGGAGGAATGCAGATAAAGTATGGCATCGATGTCAAAACAGGAAAATGCTCTGTTTTCATACCTCATCGCGATGATGAACAATCACATTTTTCAGCGTTGTATTGGAATCATTCAAAGGAAAGACTCGGATACTTTGGTGGATACGGATATCATGAAGTCAAAAATTGGATTTATGAATATGACAATCAGAGTCAATGGAACATAGTCCATGCAAACAATGCGAATTGCAATCCCCCTAAAAGATCTCTGTCACGATTTATATTGGGAGATCCCCAAAAACCTCATTTGTTTATTGTGTCAGGTGGAACAGGAAATTGCTCAGGATCTCAAAAAGAACAAACTTGCAATGGTGGATTATCAGCAATCGGTAATGATATGGGGAATTGGTGCTGGCTCAGAGATGTCTTTCTCTATGATTATGAAAACTATACATTTATGAATATCATCGGACCTCATGAAGAAAGCATGACGCATGAAGGAGTCGGGGTTTATGACTTTGATAACAATGCCATGTATATCGTGGGAGGATATATACCAAGAGTCAGAGAAAGAACATTCCACTCTTATATGTCACATAATTCCCTATTGCGTCTGCGCATTGGCAAAGACAAAAAGTTCCAAAATGTACCCGTAAAAACCAAAGGGATGAATCTCTATTCATGGCATGATCAACACAATTATTGTGCTTATTATAATCCCGCACATAAAAGTATTGTGTGGTTCAGAAATGATGGAGTTTGGGAATTATCCCTCAATTGATCACTTCTTCTTCAGCATGAATGAACGCACTTTTGACATTTCAAGAAACTTCATTTCAGCACCCTTCTTCATGACAATCAAATAAAATTGTGCAGTCGTAGTGGTATTTTTCTGCGAAAAAGATGCCGTACACAATAGCGTATATGATTCAGCATTCTCATTGATAATGCCATATTTCCCTTTATAATGATACTTTCCTGAAGTTACCGGTTCAGTCATTTTCCATTGGATTAACTGCTTTGATCCAAGAATAATCACATTATCGGCATAATGCAGAATATTTGCATTTCGCGCTTTTGATTCCTTCCTCACATTCAACGGTTCACCGGAATATTCACCAAGATAATTGCTAGGTAATTCAGTAGAAATTTGCGCATTGATACTGATTACAGTCATCACAAAAATCATATATCCTAAAATCAAGGTCTTCATAGTATATCCACAGTAGTACATAAGATTTCATTTATTTTATAGCCTCAAACTACAAATTAGGCACAAATATTGCTTTATTACTTCAATCAACAATAGATTTTAATGGAATATCCCATGAAATATGTATTCCTTTTTGGTTTTTTTTATATGTCATTCCAACTATCGGCACAGCAAAGTTTTGTTGTGACAGGAGATGACACCCATACAGGATTCGGTTCTGTGAACTATTCGGTTGGACAAGTAATCATCACTTCTGATTCCACTCGCAAAGGTTCTATCATGCACGGCGTGCAATTGCCCTTCGAGCTTTTCAGAAATCCTGTAGGGATTCATGAATTACATGATATTCAAGCCATAGCATATCCAAATCCCACATTTGATCGAGTAAAGATATCTATCCCTGAACTTCATCAAGGCCCTTTTTCATTGTCATTGATTTCAGGCAATGGGTCTGTAATTGAAACTCAAACTATCTATGAAAGTGAATTCATCCTTTCACTTACACAGCATTCTGCAGGAATGTATACCATACTAATTTCCAAAGATAACAGAACAGTTTCATCATTTTCGATTATCAAGCATTAATAGCATATAGAGGATATTTATGAAAAAGGTAATTCTTACCATTTGTACTTTTTGTCTTGGATTAGTCACAGCATTAGCTCAACCTTCGAGTCAAAATAGCATTCCAAAGACAATGTCTTATCAGGCAATTATTCGTAATGGTAGTCAAGGATTGGTTGCCAATGGAAACATCACTGTTAGAATCAGTATAATCAAGGGATCCGAGTTTGGTTCTCCTGCATTTGTTGAGACTCATAATTCCAAAACAAATTCAAATGGATTGGTGACGCTTGAGATAGGTGGAGGAATTCCATTATTTGGATCATTCCAAAACATTGATTGGTCAAATGGACCATATTTTCTCAGAACAGAAACAGACCCTCTCGGTGGAACAGAATATGGTATCACTTCCATGAGTCCTATCCTCACTATGCCTTATGCAATGCATGCCTTAAGAGCTTTGAATGCAGATTCTGTGAAAGTGGAAAAGGACCCAGTTTTTTCTCGCTCGCTTGCAGCAAGTATTACTGGGGTAGATACAGCTAATTGGAATGGAAAAATTTCAATGGAATTGGATCCTGTTTTTGGGGGTTCAGCCGCTGCTGAAATTGAACTTTCTGATATAGCAAAATGGGATTCTGCAATCGTAAAAGAAACCGATCCGATATTTAAAGCTTCACCTGCTTCCACTATTACTGATACAATGGTCAAGAAATGGGACTCTTCAATAGTAGTAGAAAAAGATCCATTATTTATAGCATGGGACAAAGATTATGATGATCTTATCAATAAGCCAATAACAGATGGATCTGAAACCAAAATTCAGGCTGGTCGAAATATCTCTATTTCAGGAAAGGGGAAAATAGATAGTGCATACACAATATCATATAGTCCTAGTACTCTCAAACATATAATGGTTGGAGATTCTTATAGCATATCTGAACAGATTACTGTTGCACTTATCACAAGTAATAACAATACTACTACTGACGCGATTTCTCTTCCAACAGGTGTAGATGGACAAATTATGTATGTCATTCATATTGGTAATGACTCTTTATCAATAGATGGTACGATTTTCATTACCGAGAAGAAGTTCACATATGTCTATGCAAATGGATGGCATTTGATGTCCACAAGATAACTCGGCACATTGTGCCACATTCAAACGGAGGAGTTCGTTTGACTAGCCCTGCCATAAGCAGGGCTTTTTTTTATAAGAGTACCGATTGCTTTGCTTGTGAGATATGTTTTTTGATTTCTTCATAGATCTTTGGCATATCTTCGATATCAATTTTGAAGATTCTTGTCCACTCTGACTCATCTGCTGATTTTGCAATCATATTTGTGAAAAGCAATCTAGTTGTATAGGTGAACTGTCCAGGTTTTAGAAGTGAAAGAACATAAGCATAGTATCTCATTTGAAGAGCATATCGTTCCATAAGTATGTCCACTTGCTCTTGTGTGGAACATCCATTTGTCTTCCAATCCCATATTTCCCATTCTCCTTTCTCATTTTCTATCAAGAGATCATAGATCACACCGAAAAAATCATCTTCAACGGGAATGGTCAGAGAATATTCTGTTTTCGAATTGATGAATGAAGAATGGTGTCTTTGCAAGAGATTCGAATTTCCGATTGAATGACATAGTCTTTGCATTCTTTGCTTCACCTCATCTTTTTCCAAAGAATGCGAAATATGATTATGTATGATATCATCGGTGATAGAATCAATCATTTGTTCATTCACACCGTTTGAGTTCACCCATTTCTGAATATGCTCCAATGCTTGATGCATCATTATTCCGAATTGAGCAGAGGTGATGTCTTCATGATTTTCATCATTCACAAAACCTGCATGATGTTCAATTCTTGCATTTGGAAATCCAAACACATATTTCTTTCTAAACTCTTGTTCATCTGCTTCCAACATCATGAATTGAGATATGGAATACCATTCATCTTTATATTCTTGTTTGGTTTTTTCAAACAATTGCAGATTACCTTGATATGACTTCTTCTCGACTTCTTGAATGGATTGTGATTCATTCAGTGTTTTCTGAATATGAATCGGTATTGATATCTCCTTTTCCTGTTCATCACCTTGAATAATCAACTTGGTTTGAAAAGTATAACTGCCCTGCTCATAACTTGGCAGTGTTGCATAAGCAGATGAGTATTGACTAATCATATGTATCATGCTTCTTTCCGCAAAGGATTTTCCTTGTTTATGCGAAGTTGAAATAAACACATGGTCTTTTGCTCTTGTCAATGCCACATACAATAAGCGTTTTTTTTCAGAGATCAATCGTGATCTTCTTTCCATACCGATTGCCATTGAAAGAAGCGATTGCTCGGTTTCATGAGATCCCGCCACTCTATATTCTTTGATAAGTGGAAGGCCGATGCCAAATTGGTCTGATTCATATAATGCAGGTTGCGTACTTCTTTCTTTAGCATTTGTATCATACAGAAATACGATCGGAAATTCAAGTCCCTTTGATGCATGTATCGTCATAAGATTCACTGCATTTTCTGAATTGATGATTGGTGCTTCGGGCTCATCATCATATTCGGCGGATAATTCCAATTCATCGACAAATGCATGAATATGTCTGAATCCCCTTTGTTCGAATTCTCTTGCGATTCCAATCAACTTTTCTGCATTGGCAATCCATTGCTCTCCATCATCCATACGCTTGACGATATTTCTCCAATGTGATGCTTCAAGCATGGAATGAATCAAGATGGGTAAAGACATGGTTTGAGCCTTATCACGAAATCCCAGCAATATCTCATATGCTTTTTTTACATCATCCATAGCATCATGTTCATAAACATAGTCAACCATGTTTTGCCAAAGACTTCCATCAGAGTATTTCATTCTCATTGCAAACAAAGTATCATCGCCCACACTAAAAAAGGGAGATATCAAGATGGAAGCCAATGCTAGATCATCATTCGGATTACTGAGGAAAGTGAGATAATTTCTGATATCAACAATTGAAGGCGAAGTATAGAAACCTTTATTTCCTGATGTAAAATATGGTATACCTTCTGCTCTTAAAGCAGCCATCAAAATATTTACCATGGTTCTTCTTTCATAGAGCACAGTGCAATCTTTATACATTCCCTCGCGCAGATATGGAATATCTTTTCCATCCTCATCTTTTTGTGAATCCCATATCAATCTACTCTTGTTTTCTACGATGTCTTTTATTGCGGATGCAATTAGTCCAGCTTCATCGACAGTATCTTGTTCTTCTTCTTTTGACTCTTCATGAATAAGAAATGTGATGCTACCTATTTCTCCTGAATCCAATAATTCTTGTGAGACATTTCTTCCTGCTATCATTGGTTCATAAGCCACTTCATAATCGATTGATTCATTTCCCATCAATCTGGAGAAGAGATCATTCACGAATGCAATGATACCAGGCAATAAGCGAAATGATACTCGTAAAGAAAGCATTCCTTTTTGTTCATCTTCGGTTAATTCATCACTAGTGTTCATTTTCCCATTATTAACATTCGCTTTCTGAATGTCTTTTGTTGCCATCCCAAACACTCTCACATCGGCAGATCGAAATCCGTAAATACTTTGCTTTGGATCACCAACTATATAGAGATTCACTTTGTGATCTTCATCTTCTTCTTTCAATGATCTCACTATTCTTGATGCCAATTCATATTGCATTGCATTTGTGTCTTGAAACTCATCAATCATCAAGAATTGTATTGAAGATCTGATTTTAGGACCAGCTTCAGGATGTTCCAAGAGCTCCATTGCCAATGTTTGAATATCACTGAATTCAAGCGTTCCCTCTTTTCTTTTCTGTGATTCAAACGATGATGTGGCATGCAGTGCTATTTCGAGTATCAAGCGCGCAAATTGCAATGCTTCTTTTTCGGCAGATACTACGGAATTCCCATGTTTCAAGCCTATGGTACCGATAATACATAATCCCTCAACTTGCTTACGCAATGAGTTTATGATCGGAAAATACTCATTGATCCATTCATCAATTGATTGATCCGAATATTTTTTGAATTGTGCGGCTGTTTCACCCTTTTGTGTAATGTATTTACCAATCAAATCTTTGTTGGTCGATTCGAACAATTGAAGAAAATGCATTGTCTTTTCATCGAATTGACCAAGTGTAAAGTCTTCTTTCAATACCCTCAATTCTTCCCACTTATTCACCAATTCTTGTTTAATGAACTCAGCATTGCGATATCCCGGCAATTGATCAACAGCTTGGAATATTGTAGACAATGAATCACCTATTTCATCTCGTATGGATTTCCATGCATTCTGTATGATGATATCATCTTCATTTTTCAATATATCTTCCAATGTTGTAAGAGCTAATTTGCCCTTCATCATCAGATATTCCAATGCTTTTGTGATGGTGGAGTGATGATGTGCGTGAAACATCCTGCGGATAAGTTCAGATTGTGGATGTTCTGCATTCAGAAAGTGAATCAAAGCATCTTCAATGCATTCCTTCCGCATCATTACGGCTTTGCTTTTTGGAAGAGGTGTAAGTGTATGAGGCACATTTGCCTCGAGCGGATATTCGCGTACGATTTGACTACAGAAAGAATCAATCGTCGAAATTCTTGCGGAGCTGATATGTTGTCTGATGCGTGCCCACATTTGAACATCCAACATTCGCTCATCGCTGATTGCATCTTGCAAACGCACTTCTACAGCATCCATGACGCGTTTCAGCATTTCGGCGGCAGCTTTTCTTGTGAATGTTATAGCTACAATCGATGATAAATCAATCCCCGGATGATGTTCAAGAATATGTATGAATCTTTGTACCAATACCCTTGTTTTTCCGCTTCCTGCCCCTGCTGAAACAGATAAATGTCTGTCAAAAGCTTTTCCCAGAACTTGTTCTCTAGTCTCTTTCATAGTTTCAATTCCATCGAGAAAAAAAAGCCCGACTATGAATTTCACGGTCGGGCTTCACATATTCATGATATCACATTATTTTACGATATCGAGCAATTCCACTTCGAATACCAATGTTTCATTAGGTCCGATTGCATTACCTGCACCACGATCGCCATATGCGAGATCTGAAGGAATGAAGAATTTATACTTCGAACCTTTGCTCATGAGCTGAACGCCTTCTGTCCAACCTTTGATAACACCATTAAGCGGGAATTCAATAGGCTCACCACGATCGACTGAAGAATCGAATGTTGTACCATCGATGAGCTTTCCGGTATAGTGTACTTTCACGGTAGAAGATGCTGTTGGCTTTGGACCTGTTCCTTCGCTGATTACAGTATACTGAAGACCACTTGGTGTTGTTTTCACACCAGGCTTATTCTTATTATCTGCAAGGAATTTTTCGCCTTTTGATTTATTCTCACCACCTTTCTTAGCTGCTTCTTCTTGAGCTTTTGCCATGATTTCTTGTTGGAATTGGGTCAATACTTCGCCCATTTCTTTTTCGGTGAGTTGAGTTTTTGCACCTGTATATGCATCAAGCAAGCCTTTCACCAAAATGTCTGTTTTGATGTCAACTTTTTGATCTTTCAAGTTTTTACCGATGCTAACACCGATGCTATAGCTTGCTTTGTCTTTTTGGTCTTTGAGTTCCATTGTTGCTCCTTTTTCGGGCGATTGTGAACATGCTTGAACTGAAAAAAGTCCGAAGCATGCCATTGCAATGATTGCTGAACGGATCATGTAATATCCTTATTGAAAAATAATTGATGAAATAAGTGCCACGAAGATAATGATTTATGAGGAATTCCATGCGTTTCATTCAGACAAAGCGATGGACTCCCAATCTGTAAACGGTGATAAATAGAGAGTTTCGCCATGAGTTGAATATCCCGGAATGGGAGTCATAAGCGCACGACCCTTTTTACGTAATTCGAGAAACATCTTGAAATCATTCGGACAATGCCCCTTATTCGTCCATTTTCTCAAAATCTTGATATCATCTTTAAGTGTTTTCACTTTGGATGCAAAGGTCATTGTTGTGCTATTTGTAATCTTCCAATGTGATGAACCTATGCAATAGATTTTGGTTGATTCACCACCATCAACATCCACAAATGGATTGCCACCCAAAGCAGGAGCTCTGTATTTATCCGGATGATCATAGAGACTACAATATGATGCACCATGATTAAGTACTTCTTGAATGAGTCTAGTTGAACCCGGACGATGCAAATAATCATTTTCAAGATGATATATGATATCCTCATCAGGAAATGTCAAAGCCAAGTCAAGACCCAAATTGAATGTTCCTGCGCCATGTCCAACGGAGACACGCATAATCTGATTGGAGTGTACATATTTGCAAATCATCGCATATGTATCTTCGGACACATTGTCCGCAATCACATGAAAGATAGCTTCGGGAAATACTTTCACAGCATTTCTCAAACAATACTCATTATTGATATATGCAGGTTTCACTTTGGAATACCCGGCATCAGATATGCGATAGATGATGTGAAGATTCATTTACATTTTATGTTCTTTGCCACCAAATCTCCAAGAGAATCCGAGATTGATGACATAATCGGCAAATGCGGCATCGCCATTGGTGAATGTTCCATTCACTCTTGTTTTTTCAAGATCATCATAGCTTTGAACGCGATTGCGATATACCGGCAAAGGAACACTCATAAATACGGACATTGAGTTAAAATTATATGAAAGACCTGGCTCTACAGAAACGGCATAGCCGGGTCTTCTGAATCCACGGCTTCCACCAAATGCATCATGCGATGGAACACCTTCTAAACGACCTCCAAAATATCCGCTCACACCTGATTCTGAATTGTAAAATGCACCAATGCGCGCTCCATATTGATCAGGAACTGAATATTCGAGTGTATTACCAAAAGCATCTTTTCTCAATGTGGGAATGCCATTGGTTTCACGCGGATTGAATAAATAGAATGCATTTGTAGCAATTGCAATTTCATGTGTGATGGGATGATATCCTTGCATATCAATTGAAATACCCGTTCCACCATCTCCCAATTGAATGGATTGATCCACGAATTGAAGCATATTGGTATCACGCTTCGGACCTTGATTATAAAACAGATCCTGACAATCATATTGTCCTGTCGGAAGCTTCACGCCAAGTCCAATCGCATAATTGAATTCATGTTCAAATGGCTCGAATAACCAATAACCCACACCAAATCGAATATCGGATAATCCGGAAGATGCTGTGGAATGTCTTTGTCCAAGACCATTCGGTGGATTTCCGCCATGCTCATACATCGATGAACGATTATGATGCATATATGGCAATGTTGCAGTAGCATAGAGCTGATCAGTGATGCCATAATTCAGAGTTATATCCAAAAAGCTTGACCAATTCCACACTTCCGTACCATTAGCAACTCTTTCCGGTTCCTCATGATTTCCGCGGAAATGCCTAAATGATTCAAAGTACCGAAATCCGGTCACGAAATTCCATTCCCCCGGAGCGAGATTGATTCCCATTCCCATACCTGTTCCACTGCCGCATGAACTCATGCCACGAGTGGCCACACAGCCCTGCGCATTGAGATCGACATGCATGATTGCGACAAGTGCAATGCAAATATGTATGATGGCTTTCATTATGAATAATCCTTACTGAATGACAATTGAACAGCGATATGTAGCACCATTGATGCCTTTCAACCGAATCTGATAGATGCCGGTTCCAATTCCTGAGCAATCAATCATGATATCATTTTGATCAAATTGGCCAGCAAAATTACGAACAATTCTACCTCTCGCATCAATGATTTCAATGTTGTCAATGTTCAGACCTGAAATCGGAATCGTGACCATGCCGGAAGTTGGATTTGGATAGATTGACAATGCATCCATGCTTTCTGTCACGGAACTTGGTTGAGGCGGAATGCAACCTTGTGCATAGAATTCAGCAACTGTTGTCCATGGATTACCATTTACTTCAGATAAAGATCGAAACTTCACATAGCGTGCCGTGACTCCAGCGCTGTCCAATGTCAACCACTGAATCGCATTGCTATTATCAAATGTCGCAGAATATGCCTTGCCCCAATTTGATGTGTCATTCGTGAAATAGAATTCCGCATCCTTCACGCGACCATTCACGCCATTTGCTCTGCCTTGATATGCGAACTTGAATACCTTATAGTCAAAACCTAAATCAATCTGCATTTCATGTGGAATGCTATCATTACCCGTGCTCCATCTGGTATGCCAAATTGTATTTGGATCATCATCAATCGCCATGATAGCAAGTCCGGGATCATTCACTTCCTGACTATTGAATTTCATGATGCGCCAATCACCTTTGGGAAGCAAACCCGGATTGTCACATGTCTCAATCGAAGGACATGGTCTGACTGTGACAGGTACAATTGATGATGTATATGTCTTCCCTTCTTGCTCCAAAATGAGCGACACGGAATATGTTCCTTTTTCTCCATAGACAACTTGTGGGTTCATCGCATTTTTATCACTGATCCACATCGGTTCGGGCTCTATCTTCCATGTGCGCTTTGCATTGCGATTTATAAAGAGAGAATGATCTGTCATAAATACGGTGTCCTCACCGCATGCAACTACTTGTGGTCCGACCCATGCTTTCGCAATCGGCGCAAAACTCGTATCAATCATTGGTGATTCCCAAATGCTTCCAATTCCCGCAACGCGAATTTTCCCATCACGGAAAAATGGCAATGCAAGATTCACACTCATGCCGGCAGGATATCCTTCATTGAATAATTCCCAATCCGTCATATCCGAAGTGCGATAGTACACTTTACCTGTTTTCTCATTCTTCGCATTAGTGAACATATATGCAATATCTTTTCCAGCTTTATCAGGTTGAATGACAGTGCATTTCAAGTATTCAGACATTGTACCGGTGAAATCTGACCATGTATCACCGCCATCTGTGGAGCGAAACACTTTACCGATATCAGCACTCCATGTTCCATTGGAAAATGTTGCATAGACCACATTGCCATTCATTGGCGACACTGAAATATGTGTTCTTCCTTTCCATGCATTTGTTCCATTCGGTGTTGCATATAATGAAGGTTTTGCTTCCCAAGTTTTACCAAGATCACTACTGCGATAGATACCTTCATTCACGATATCTGCATAGATGATTGGATCTTTTTCAGCATAACTGATTTGCATGAAGCGAACAGGATTTTCAAATGCATGCATCAAATCCCAAGTGGAACCTGCATCTTTCGACATCCAAAAACCTTTTCCTTCTCCAACAAAAACAGTTGTGCTATACTCAGGATGATGCAAGAGATTTCCTCTTCTTCCACCATATTCTTCCATATTGGGGAATTTGCTGTAGATGAATCTTCCTTCAGGTTTTCCTGTCGCTGTTTTCGGCAAAATCCAGCCATTACCCAAATCATTGAATGCTACATGTCTTTCTTTATGATGCAATACCCAACCTGTCGGTGATTCAGCTCCACCCATGCGCAATGCCTTGGGTTGATAATTATCCGAAATCGCAGTATTGCCATTGTGATAGCGACCACCAATGATGATATCTTCAGTCCATCCTTGATCAAATCCCCAAAAATCAGAACCGACGATTCCATTATTCCTTGCAAATGCATTATTCGGATTTGAAAATGCGTCCGTGGATAAAGTCAAACCGCCATCGGTTGAAATCCAGAAATCTCCATTCGGCATGAGCTTCATGTCTTGCTGATCAGGATGCACGGGAATATTCCCGCCATAACCACCAATGGTGCTGAATGTGGATCCACCATCTGTTGATTTATACAATGAAGCTGTTCCGGTAAAAATCATATTGGAATCTTCCGGTGAAACTTCCAGAACCAAATCAAAATACCCTTGCCAATTGTCCATCGGCATTTCTGTTGTTTTTCCTTTTCTGACTGTTGTCCATTGCGGTGTTGAACCACCAACTCTGCCTTTGAGCAAATGTGGAATATCATCGGAAGAGAGCAAAATCGCATAGATGATTCCGGGATTGGCAGGTGTCATAGCAAGTAAACCGCCTGAGCGCTCAACGATGTCTGATGGAAATGAAGAATGTACGGTGAATGTTCTACCGCCATCAATACTCTGCACCATTCTAAAATTTCCATTCTCTTTTACGAGTGCATAGACATTTTTCGAGTTTCCGGGGGTGAATTCTATGTCATAGGATGGTGCATTCCACACTTTGAGCCATGTCAAACCTTGATTTTCTGAGCGAAACACTCCTTCGGGTGCGGCGGCCATGATCACAGTAGGATCTTTGGGATCAATCTTCAATCGATCAGCACCAAAGCGCTCGGTAAGCATTGCTTTCCAAGTTGCTCCACCATCAGTAGTTTTATGAATTTGTCTTCCACCACTCACATAGACTATGGCAGGGTTTGTGGGATGAATGGCCACTGCTGTGATGCCACCACCGAAATAGTATTCTCTTCCACTCTGAGTCCAGTTCAAACCTTTATCCGTGGTCTTTGCAACAAAGCCAGTCTCGGTTCCTGCATAGAGTATCGACGGATTGGATTCTGCTACATCGAATGCATAGATATTCACCTGCCATGGACATGACTTTGGGTCTGTGGCAGAGCCTGATTCATTGAGCCAGAATGTTTCTTTCGGACCCCAAAATGTCCACTTGCCTTTTCCTGCAAGAGCTTGTTCGGCTTTTGAATCATATGCTTGCACATCTTTAGATGGAAGCTGAACCATTCCCTGAGCATCCGCATTGTCTGCAGTGGCTCTCAACCACTGTTTTGCATAACGAATGATTGCACTATGTGCATCGGGATGCTTTTGGAGATAAGAGTTTAATCCAATCCGTACTTTTTCTGCATTGGCCGGATACACATAGAGTTCTTTTGCCCAATCTGGGTATGAGCTATCGAAACTGGGTTTATGACTTTTGATGATACCCGGAAATGATTCATCATAAGGTGTAAACTGTTGTATATGCTGCGCAAGCAGCGACGAGCTGCAGAGCAGCGCTAATAGTAATAGCATGGTGTGCATGGATATCCATAAAAGATGATTGACAGGCGCAAAATACGCAACCATTCCGATGTATTCAACGGTGGAAACCTATCTTATTTCAAATCATTGATTTTTCGTAGATTACAATCATTCACAATTCTGGAATACGCGTATGCAAGCACAATCTTTACACGGCTTCTTCCTCAATTCAGCACATACATTACGAGGTTTGGATCAACCATTCCTCATGCAGAAAATCCAAGGCACATATACGAATATCAGCTTTGGTGAAGTTCTCACTTCCATCAATGCAATTGCATCTGCTTTGCATGATATGGGATTACGCAA
>JBIKKD010000071.1:0-6976 GCA_044360565.1 Kapaibacterium sp. (SeqCode) | reverse complement strand
ACAATCAGACATTTCCTTTTCCTGCATGGCTTTACAAAATAGCGTCTAACACTTGTATCGATTATTTTCGAAGAAAAAGAATACGACCGATTTCAATAGAAAATATCAATCGAGAGGGTGGAGATATCTATGATATAATACCTGATAAATCCACTCCTATTGATGTTAATATCATAAATAATGAAACGAAGGAACAATTATTGAAAGCAGTTGAACAATTACCTTTGAGATATAAACAGTGCATTCAACTAAGACATTTTGAAGAGTTATCATATGAAGAGATATCCATTAAAATGAATCTTCCTTTAGGAACTGTAAAAATCACATTGTTTAGAGCACGAAAAATGTTGTTGAATATGCTTTCTAATAAAGATTTGAAGTAAATGCAATGCGATTGAAGTTAAAAGACATTAATATACCATTAGGCATTACGGTAAAGATCCTTTTGCTCTCAATTATGGGCATAGTTACCTTATATCTACTTTATATACTCATCGACAAAGTCTTTTTACACCCACCTGTCACAGCAATAGTTCCAATTGATAAGAGAAGGACAGTATCAGATGTGTACATTCAGTTAAATGTCATTAATGCATCTGGTCAGCAAGGTATTGCCAAGAAGACAATGAATTATTATCGCGAGCGAGGATTTGATGTTGTTGAGATCTCAACTGCTGATACTTTGTCAAATATATCATATGTGATTGATCATCTTTCTGATACAGTATCAGCAAGAAATGTTGCTTATGCTATCGGACTTTCTGATTCTACCATTAAACATGATTATGATACAACTCTATATCTTCGTGCTTCAGTAGTAATCGGAACTGACTATTTTAAACTTAAACCTTTTCAAGAATAATATGCAGTACTTCCTCGTTAAATCTGAACCATTTAAATATCCATGGTCACAATTTGAACAAGATAAAAGTACATTTTGGGACGGAGTAAGAAATTATCAAGCCCGAAATACTTTGATGTCCATGAAAAAAGGTGACTTGGTTTTATTTTACCATTCTAATGAAGGGATGGAAATTGTTGGTATCGCTAAAGTGTTAAAAGAGTTTTATCAAGATCCAACAACGGAAGATATACGATGGTGTGTTGTTGATTTGAAAGCACATAAGAAATTAAAAAATCCTATTTCTCTATCAGTAATCAAACAAGATACTATACTTCAATTGATGCCTTTGGTTAAGCAGTCGAGATTAAGTGTAATGGCTATTACAGAAGATCAATTCTATAGAGTGCTGGATTTATCCGGAACGAATGTTTAGAATAATTCTTTAAGTATCACCTGAATAAGGTCCAGTGAAAATCCCTGTCTAAATAAATGATCTTTTACCTGAGTTTTCTTCTTTTTTTCTTCTCTAAAAGAAATCGAACGGAGTTTTCTTTCAGCTGATTTTCTTGCAGTTTCGAGGGCAATGTCTTGGGTGTAGAATTTAGGGAGATATGAATTTATGATATGTTCATTTATGCCTTTTTCAGACAACTCTCTTTTTAATCTCAAATAGCCATAATACTTGCGATTGATTTTAGCCTTTATGAAATTCTCAGTAAATACTTCGTCTGAAAGATAATTGAAATCCTTTAAAAAGTCGATCACCTTTTTAATTATCAATTCTCCAAATCCTGAATCTCTAAGTTTGAGTTTAACCTGTTTTTCTGTTCTTAGTGCATATGTTGCAAAGGACAGTCCCACTTTCTTTGCATTAATCAATTCTTCTCTGTGAAGAATATCTTGCAGAAATGCCTGCGAGACTATCATATTTTTGGAAAGTTCATATTCGAATATCAAATCTCTTTCAATGAGTATAGAACTACCATCATTGAAGCAAAGAAAACATTTGCCTCTTTTTCTAGCAGCAATGATCTTTGTAATTCTTCTATCAATATTCTTGTCGTATGATTGTGCGATTTGATCCATCAGTTTCAGGAACCAATAAAATACTGTAATTCTTTCCGAGTGAAATCAATAGATTGTTGAGGGCAGCATAGATAAGAGGAGGATTTTGCCATTTAATCAGAGAAAATGAGAGTCTTCGTTCTCTATCTATTGTTATATAATCTGATGATTGTTTGTACAAAATCCCACGAATTTGTGAATTGAAATCTCGGGACTTTTCACGATTCACTGTATCATTGTATAATCTTATATCATAATCCAGATATAAGTCGACTTCTGTTCCGGGACTTAGGTTAATCACGCGAAGTTTTGTCAATTTACTATCCAATTGATTGCGACTGTATGAATAATCCAAGATACTCTTATTCTCATCGATTATATAACTATACCTCTGATTGGAGTCAGTGGCAGTAATATTTGCAGTATTGACAACTGTTGATATAAGTGTGGTTCGATTGAGTGGGATTACTGTGGTAAATACACCATTAGATTGTAAGCTTGCATTCTTCAAGATTGAACCAACTGTAATATCATGAGTGGTTTGTTTTGATGCAGCATGAATGAGCTGTAAAATAGCACCAGACTCAAAACGAATGATTTCACCTGATTCCTCTTGTAAAGCACAAATAATATCCGGTGCAATCACAAGTAAATAATTCTTTCCTTCAATGACTTCACCAATATTTTGTGATAAGATGATTTGAGGAGTCGAACTTGTTTGAACTAGGAGTGGTATAGTTCCGCCATGCACTTCAATTCTGTTTGAAAGGTCTTTGTTGATTAAAGCTGAATATAAAATACTACCTGCTTCATATTGATTGTCTATCGATCTTGCGGCAGAATTCAATGCTAATTGTTCGGAAGATTTTACATTTATTGCTCTGAGACCAATCATTGATTTAGTTGGCTTTTCTCTCAAATTTTCTGTTATGATCAATGAATATCCATTTGGAGAAAGAACATCTCTAGATACAATGCATGAATAAGATCTGTATGGAGAAAGAACTATGGATTCAGACGCAAGAATATTCCCATTAGGACCTTCAATAATGATAGAGTCTTCAGAACTCGATGAACAAGTTGAAAATATCATTGATTGAGAAGAATAAGGCAACTGATTATCAGAAACTGTATTTGAAGAATTACCTCTTTTCATTGCGACATCGATATTCAAAGAGATAAGATTGTATACTGTAATGGAAGCAGAAAGATTTCCTGCATTTGGAAATTCTTCAAATGCCTGAATAACTTTTGAAAACTCATTCAATACAAATACTTTGATATTTGAGTTTGCCGGATCTCTACCGATGATTATGGTATAGATGCTATCGCCTGAAAATGTAAACCCGGATTTATCGAATGTTCCAATGAGAGAATTATTTGTGGCATTGACTAGAGAAATCGCATTGGAGCCCGGTAATACTTCAGTTTCGCTTGAGACTTGTCCTCTTGGTAAGAATGAAGCGACCATTTCTCCTTGTTCGCAACCGAGATGAACATTTAAAGGAAGTGAATCCGGTAGGGTATTCACAATTCGAATCTTTGCCTTAGATCTTATTGCATCTGATCTAAATGTCGATAATTGCAATATATAAGTTGAATCCTGATTCTGAATACCTGCACTTATGAAGGTTTGTATCGTATTTCTGAAAAAAGACATTTTTTGTCTTTGCAATGCAAGTGTTGAAAAGATCACTTGACCATCTTTAGATATACTATAATGTGCACTATCTATGGTATTCACCCGAAGATCAGAACTATTACCATATCCAATATTTGAAAAAGTGGGACAGCCATCAATAGTGAATGAGCGTGGTATATTGTCTCCCGACATGTTTATAAATCGAATACTGACACTGCTATCCCGCAAACTTGGATCATAGAGAAGCGGGTTTTCTTGAGCGCATCCACTTAGGAGGACAAATAGCATGGACAATCCCACAAAGAGAGTCTTATAGCTGAGTATATGAGATTTCGTTATAATCATTGTAGTTTTGAACTTATTATTTGACAAAAATACAAAGTTGATGGATAAAGATGGAAGAGAAGATACTTGCCATAAAAGAAAGATATGATACTGTTTTGCAGCAGTTGAATGACCCTGAAATCATCTCAAACAATGATGTTTTTAGAGAATTATCAAAAGAATTGACTCAATTGGAACCGATTGTTCAGATGGGTGATGCTTTTATTCACACTTTGCAAGCTTTGGATGCAAATAAGGAATTACTCGATCAATCAATTGATTCTGAGCTGAAGTCGCTGGCTTATGAAGAAAAACAAGAACTTCAATTGCAATTGCAAGATCAGCTCGAAAAACTTACAATTCTTTTGTTACCCAAAGATCCAAATGATCGAAGAAATTGTATTGTAGAAATAAGGGCAGGTACAGGCGGAGATGAGGCAGGCTTATTTGTTGGAGATTTACTCAAAATGTATACGAGATTTTCTGAGCAGAGAGGCCTTCATATTCAATTATTGGATTTACATGACAGTGAAGTAGGTGGATATAAAGAAGTTACTTTTGAACTCAATGGCGATGATGTATTTGGCATGATGAAATATGAAAGTGGAGTCCATAGAGTTCAAAGAGTACCTGCAACAGAATCTTCAGGAAGAGTCCACACATCTGCCGCTACTGTTGCTGTATTACCACAAGCTGAAGACATTGATATAGACATTGTTGAATCTGATCTTGAATTAAACTTCTCAAGAGCCGGAGGTAAAGGGGGTCAGAATGTCAATAAAGTTGAAACAGCTGTGCGAATTACGCATAAACCTTCCGGCATTGTTGTGCAATGTAGAGAGGAAAGATCACAATTGGCAAATAGATTGAAAGCCATGAAATTACTTCGAACAAAATTGTACGAATTGGAATTGGAGAAACAATCTGAAGCCTTGTCAAAAGATAGAAAAGAACAGATTAAAACCGGCGATAGATCAGAAAAAATACGAACTTATAATTATCCTCAGAATAGAGTCACCGATCATAGATTGGAAGGAGAATCCAAGAATAATCCATTACGAGAAATAATGGAAGGTGGGCTTGGAACAATTATTGAACAGTTAATGGTTCAAGCTAAATCAAAACAATTAGCAGAAGGTCAATGAATGTAATAAAATATATCATACTCCTCTTTTTTCTTTCCAGACACATACACGCTTCAGAAAATACAATCAAAGATATTCAAAGAGTTTCGTATGGTCTGTCCGTATTGCCTTCGCTATCTCTCCATAGGGCGGAGATGCTCCCACCGAAGCCCATGTCAATTTGTTGTCCTGAATTTACAAAGGGAGAAGGGTTGGGTTATGATTTATCTTTCTTTGCTAGATATGTAATTGATTATAATCATTCAATCGGGGCCACTTTTGGATACAGAGATATAGGTGCAGTACTTTCAACCGATACATATGGTATTTTAAATTCCAAGAATGAACAAGGTTTAGTACGCTCTAGATTAGAAGCTGAATTATCTTTGATCAACTTCCAATTCTTATACTGTTTTACTCCTTTTCAGAGATTTGACATTACTTTAGGTATGATGGTCGGTATCAATGCTTCTAAGAATTATACCTACAGGGAAAATATTATTGATGGTCCACTACTGTTTGATAATGGAACACAACAAAGAAATACATCAATTGGAGCATTGGCAGGTATCAATCCTAGATATTTGGGAATTGTTCTAGGAACTTCATATAAAATTCCAATTTTCAAAGATGAAATATTCATCAAACCTCTTATCCAATATACACATGCATTGCGTCCTGCTCAATTCGGTACTAATTGGTATGCCGATGCTCTAACATTTGGATTAGGAATTGAATTGCACCCTTTTGGAGAAATACAAAAACCGAAGAATATGAAAAGTGATAATGAAGAGTTGATTCCTACAGTTCAATCTCCAATATCTTATTCAATCAAAATTGGTCAAGTACAATCAGGTAAAATACATATTGACAGAAAAGTATATTTCATGCCTGTATTACATGATCTATATCCAGATATTCTAAATCCAAATGAAATATATTCAAGTACTTTGTTGAATTGTATAGATGATCATGGTTCTTGTAATTATCCATGGATAATTGATACGATTTCACGAAGAATGCAACAATATCCTGATAAGCAATTACATATTGAGATAATTGATGGAATTAATTCCGAGTTATTGATTAAAAAACTCAAGGTATTATCTTCTACAAGTAATATAGACACATCAAGATTCAACTTTTCATATGTTCAAGGGCAGCAAACCCAAAAAATAGGGAAGATTATAAATGAAGATTTACTTTCTCCATATGAAATGCTAAATAATGATACATCGTATGAATATCCAACGATTCAGTTTGAGGTACAGTCAAATAGTGAGCATACATTTGATTGGGGATTATTTGACTTAGAAACGAAACAAATCATCAAAAAAGGGAAAGCAACATGTAATGAAACCATACTCATCGATAGTATTCCCGGTAATTTCGTCCGAGGAACTCTTCGTGCTTTAATCTTTGAACAAGAGAATAAGAAGCTCATTCAAAGTAATATCATGATAGATAGACCTGATCTTATTGTTTCAGATCCTATTCATTATGAAACTGCAGCATTATTTGACTTCAACAGCGATAAACTTCGAAATATTGATATTGAATCATTGAAACATTTCAAGAATAGTCTCAAAAAAGAAGACACAATTATCATAGAAGCATTCACGGATTTAAGCGGAGATATCGCATTGAATACAGATTTAGCCAAAAGAAGAGCCGAATCAGTATCCTATATATTCTCGGAAAGCCCCAAAGAAATCATACTTTCCCCATTGAAACCAAGAAATACAGGGAAGAAGGAGTATCAAAAATCCTATAATCGGATTGTCACTATCAAAAGAAAACAGCCATAATAAGGGAAAAATCAGCATGATTTTATGGCAGAATATTGTATCTTTGCATCTTATTGCCAACATTTTCTTGACGGTTACACTATGTTTACTCTCGCTATCATTTTGATGATTATTCTCGGCTTATTGCTTATTGCAGCAGTTTTGATTCAGCCGGGCAAAGGCGATATGA
>JBIKKD010000002.1:0-21117 GCA_044360565.1 Kapaibacterium sp. (SeqCode) | reverse complement strand
AAAAAGTCAGCGAAATGCGCAGTCTTCCAAATGCTCAGGAGATAGAATCGCAAATCCTTGAATTGGAAGCGAATATTGAAGAGTTACGCACCAATGTCTATGCACATCTCACACGCTGGCAAAGAGTACAAATAGCTCGTCATCCGGAAAGACCATATACACTCGACTATTTGAGCTTCACTTTTTCGGACTTTATGGAATTGCATGGTGATCGTGGCTATCGTGATGACCCGGCAATTGTTGGTGGATTGGCAAGATTGGATGGAATGCCTGTAATGGTTATTGGACACCAAAAAGGTAGAGACACGAAATCAAATCTTCACAGAAATTTCGGCATGCCTAATCCTGAGGGTTATCGCAAAGCGAAAAGACTCATGCTTTTGGCTGAAAAATTCAATGTACCTGTCATTTGCTTGCTTGATACACCCGGCGCATTTCCCGGGATCGAAGCCGAAGAGCGAGGACAGGCACAGGCAATTGCTGATAATCTACTCGTTATGTCAGGTCTTCGAACGCCAATCATCATCTGCATTATTGGAGAAGGCGCTTCCGGCGGCGCGCTTGGCATTGGCATAGGCGATAGAGTATTGATGCTTGAAAATGCATGGTATTCAGTGATTGCACCTGAATCTTGCTCAAGTATTTTATGGAGAAGTTGGGATTTCAAAGAACAAGCCGCTGAGGCATTGAAATTGACTGCTCCGGATTTGCAACAATTCGGCATCATTGATAGAATCGTTCCGGAACCCACAGGTGGAGCCCATCGTGCGCCGATTGACATGTTTGAAACACTCAAAAACATTTTCGTGGAAGAATTGAATAAACTCATGTCCAAAGACCTCGAAACACTGGTGCAAGAAAGAAGAGAAAAATTCGCCGGCATGGGTGTGTGGACGGAGTCTTGACATCGTGACATCCAAGACCATTTTATATGTAGTCAATGCAAAAGTCCCTGAGGAAATTAGAGCCGAGAAAATATGCTCTTCACTTGCGAATATGGGACATCGCGTCATCATTGCATGCAAATGGTCGGGCGAGGATCTCATTCGCGAAACCAAACAGGGTTATCTTGTTTGTCGCATTGGAAAAGACAAGCGCTTAGCCACTTGTTTTCCCGGCAATCCAATCTGGACAAATGCAATTAACGATCTTGTTCATGATTTCAAACCGGATATCATCATCTGTAGAGAGATGATTCCATTGTTGTCCTGCACTCAAGCCGCAAAGGGTCGAAACATTCCGATTATTTTGGACATGGCTGAGCACTATCCTGCAGCAATGCGCGAATGGAAGAAATACAGCCAAAATCCACTCTCACGATTTTTCGTTCATACACTTCCACTCCCGGAATTGATTGAATCTCATGCAGTGAAACATGCAGATGCAATCATAACTGTTTGTGAAGAACAAAATCAAAGATTGCAAAGTCAGTATTCCTACCCAAAAGAAGCGCTTTTCATAGTTCACAATACCCCTGAGAAGTCAATATTCAATGATGTGATTCCAAGATGCAATATTCCACCCATCACATTTGGTCATCACGGTTATTTCACTCTTGAAAGAAATTTGGAGAACTTGGTTTTGGGATTCGACATTGCCGCAAAACGATTCCCTGATATCACATTATTGCTAGCCGGAACAGGTGAAACATTGGAAGATGTTTCAATACTTGTCCAAACAGTATCATCTAGAGATAGAATTCACTTGACCGGACCATATAAAGCGAAGGATCTATCAGATCTCTACAATAGAACTGATATCGGGATATTGCCTTATGCCGAGCAAGAATTCAGACAATTCACTTTGCCAAATAAGGCATTTGACTATATGGCATGTGGCAAACCAATCATATCTTCGGGTTTACTACCCATGAAACGCCTTTTGGATGAAACAGGAGCCGGAATCTATGGTCCATGCTCAAGTCCCGAGGACATTTCACTCATGATTGAGCGCATGATGGAAGCAGATATTCAAACGATGTCCGCAAGAGGTCATCAGGCATTTTTGAGCAAATATCACTGGGAAAATGAAGTGGAGCAATTGCAATCTGCGCTGTTTTTTGTGAGTAAAAAGTAATTCAGACCAATAGCATCCGATTATTCAAGGTTTTTTGTAGATTTGCAGTCAAAATATGAGAATGAATCACATGGAACACCCCGATACTCAAGGCAATTGTGCCGTGCTTATCGTATCATGTGACAAATACAAGGATTTATGGGGACCATGCATAACCTTGTTCAGAAGATTTTGGAATGACTGTTCATATCCGGTTTATCTCTTATCCAATACCGTACGAGTTGATTTTCCGAATGTCACATCCATATTGACCGGTACAGATGTATCTTGGTCCGACAATCTCCTGTTTGCACTTGAACAAATACCCTGTAGTCATGTTTTACTGTATATCGAAGATTTATTCCTTGTAAATCCTGTTGCTTCGCAAACGATTCATTCTTTGATTGAACAATGTATTAGAGAAGATTGGAATTATCTTCGGCTAAATCCAACTCCGAAAGGAGATATGCAAATCGATGATTTTATTAGTGAGATTTCACCGGGATCAGTATATCGTTCATCCGTGGTTTTTTCAGTTTGGAAGATTGAAACACTGAAACAAATACTAAAATCCGGTGAGTCAGCTTGGGATTTTGAAGAAATTGGAACGGCAAGAACCGATTCACATCCAAAGTTTTATGCCTCGAATCAGGAATTGATTCCGGCATGCAATACAGTAATCAAGGGCGTTTGGGAATTGGAAGCCCTTAAAAAGATTAAAGATTTAGGCATCGAGCCTGATTTACAATCGAGAAGGTCCATGTCTTCACATGAATATATGATCTGGAAACTCAAACAGCTTAGATCATTGTTATTTCATCTGATGCCACATTCATCAAAAAGAAAAATTAGATCTATTTTTCGATGAAAGTGAAGTAGTAGAAACATAATTAGTATCGAACTTGTCTTTGCGGAAGAGATGAATGGGTCGTATCCTCCTATTCACGCGTAATGACACACTGTGGGATGCAGAAAGCCAACTGCATTACTTTTTACATGCGCCAGGGATAGCGCGAATTATTGCCATGAGGCAAGGTGAGTATATTATGAGTTATCCAACACCTGATTCGGATAACAATTCTTTTAACGAGAATTCCGAATCACAAAATCCAATGTATTCCTATGATGGGAATAATTCATCCACAGGCGATGATGCCTCGGGATTAGGTAATCAGGAAAGGGAGAGAAAACCAAGAACGCCGTATCGTTCTTCTGGCAGACCTTCTGATGAGGAAAGACCTTCAGGAGAATCCGGAAGCAGTCAATATGTTTCTCGCTCTGAGTATCAAGATCGTCCCGACTATCGCAGACCTTCCTATGGCGACAATCGCTATGAGCGAAGAGATTTCCAACAAAAGCCATACAGATCACAAGATAATTATCGCCCAAACAATTATGGCGGTGATCGTCAAAATCGTGATTTTCAGCCTAGATATGGTCGCACTCCGGAAGGTGGATCAGGTGGTTATAGACAAGACTATAGACCTCGTCGTGAATATGGTGATCGTCCCCAATATGGTCGTCCTGGCGCTCTAGACAATCGTGGCAGCGGCGGTGGTGGTTTCGACAATCGTGGCAGCGGTGGCGGTTTCGACAATCGTGGTAGCGGTGGTTATGAAAACCGTGGCGGTGGCGGTGGTTATGAAAACCGTGGCAGCGGCGGTGGTTATGAAAACCGTGGCAGCGGCGGTGGTTATGAAAATCGTGGCAGCGGCGGTGGTTATGAAAACCGTGGCGGTGGTGGTGGTTATGAAAATCGTGGCGGTGGTGGTTTCGATAATCGTCGTTCATATGAACAACGTTCAGACTATAGACCTCGCCGTGAATTTGGAGATCGCCCGCAATATAGTCGTCCTGCAGGTGGTGGCTTTGATAATTATGAGAGAAGGCCCAGACAATTTGATGATCGCGGTGGATATGGTGAACAAAGAGTGATGCGTTCTCGGAATTATGGAGACAATCGCTATCAGCAAGACTATCGTGGTGGTGGAGGTGGTGGTGGAGATTATTATCGCAATCCGATGAATCGCCCCATCACATTGGTAAAAGCAATTTCCAAATGTGATTATGGTTCACCCAGAATTTGTTTGAGAGCAATTCGTGAAGGATTGGTTTCCGTAAATGGTGAAATAGTTTCCAATCCAAATGCACGCGTTCGCATCAATCGCGACATGTTTGAAATCAATGGAATACCGGTCAATCAAAATCTTGAGAGAATGTACATCGCTGTTCACAAAGGCAGACATTTCTCCGGCTCGAATGAGATGTCCGTCCCAACCGTATATCGATTGATGAAGAATAAATTTGGTTGGTTTGCACCCCTTGGATGCATGGAAATTGCATCTAGCGGAATGATCATTTATACAAATGACATTGCTTGCAAACGCTCTTATGGATCAGAATTACAAAATATTTCAAAAACCTATCGCATCAAGGTGCATAGACCATTGCAATCATTGGACGAAGTGGTACGCATCACGGATTTTGTGAGAACCCAAACGGAAGAACTCGTGCAAGTCGAGCTTGAGAAAGTCAATACAAGAAATTGCTGGCTTCGTTTCGAAGTAAGAACTTCCACTCCTACCGATATTCGTACAGCTCTAAAAGAATATGGTCTCGAAACTTTGGCTTTTGAAAGATCAGCAATTGGTCATCTCACGGTGAAGAATTTCCATCCCGGTTCATGGCGTAGATTGGATGATCGTGAAATTGGCAAGTTGCTCAAATCAGCAGAAGAGCCAATCGAACCGTATATCGTTCCTGATGATTATAAGGTTGTGCCTCCCGGAAGTCCCATCAATAAAGATGATCAACCGGATAAAAAGGCATGGCGCGCCAAGTACAAACAATGGCACCAAGAATTGAAAGAAGAAATGGAATAATGCAGTTTCATTGAAATGAAGGGCGTTCTCATTTGAGAGCGTCCTTTTTTTTGACCAATCAGTAGAGAATAATACATGAATACACCATTCATCTTAGAGCAATCAGACATAGAACTGTTGAATACCACAGCAAACATCATCTATGACTTGTCATTTGAACATGCAAGCAGACATTGCATTTCAATCAAAATGAAAATACTACGGAATCAAACCGATATAGTCATCGTAAAAAGTCCTGTTTGGATTCCCGGAAGTTACAAAGTGCGTGACATGAATTCACATCAACATGATGTACAAATTCATGATATACAAGGCAATCTTCTTTCTTGGAAATGGCTCTCGAAAAGTGCGATTGAGATACTCAATCCAGAGAAATCAGACATCGTGATTTCTTATGAATACTTTGCAAATGACAGAGGCGTTCGCACTTCTCATGTAAATCGCAATCATGCATTCATTATGCCCGTGGCCTGCTTGATGTATGTGGAAGATAGAATGGAAGAGATTCATCATGTTGCCATTCATGATAATGTTTCCTGGAAAACAGTAACAACCGCTCTCTCCCCTGTTCATGAACATGCAACCACCGATATTACACTCTATGGCGCTCTGAATTATCATATTCTCATTGATTCTCCAATTGAAATCGGTAATCATGAGTGCATATCATTTGATGTTGCAGGTGCCTTACATGAAATTGCCGTGATTACGCAAGAGAGCATAGACATGGAGTGGCTGAAAGGCGAGATCAAAAGAGCTGTTGAAATTGAATATGCATTTTGGGGTGATTTGCCCTATGATCGTTATGTCTTTTTCCTCCTCATCAGTGAAGGACTTCGCGGAGGACTCGAGCATTTGCGTTGCAATGTAAGCGCTGTTGAGCCATCTGCATTTCAAGACAAAACGACTGCCCAAGGAATGATGGCATTGCTTGTACATGAATTCTTCCACACATGGAATGTCAAACGCATCAGGCCAATTGAACTCGGACCATTCAATTATGAGCAAGAAAATTACACACATATGCTTTGGCTTGCAGAAGGATTTACTTCCTATTATGATGATTTACTTTCTTTCAGATGTGGTTTTTACTCCACGGAAGAATACCTATCCGTTTTGGCCCAATCACATTTGGGAAAACTAGCGAGAGTACCCGGTAGATTTTCCATGTCTGTTAAAGACAGTTCATTTCTTGCTTGGACGAAACTCTATGCAATGAGTCCTGATCAACAAAATCAATTCCCTTCTTACTATACAAAAGGTGGAATTGTTGCTCTACTTCTTGATCTACTCATCATTTCAAAATCCAGTGGCAAATCTAAACTCGATCACGCACTGAAAATAATGTGGAAATTATATAAACAAGATGGATCAAAAGGGTTCACCGAAGATCAAATCATCAATCTCATTGAGGAAGTATGCGGAGTTGACATTCGCACAGAATTCACGAATTGGCTGAATGGAACCGAAGAATTACCCTATCAAGAACTATTCTCAGAAGTTGGTTTGGAATGGAAAGTGGAAACTGCAGTGATCAAGCAGGATTGGTATGGAGATTTCAGACCATTTCATCCCAAAAAGCAATCCATTTTCTTTGGATGCTCCATTGTTGATGATCATGGTAGAATTTTTGTGAAAGAAGTCGAAAAAGATTCACCCGCAGACAAAGCAGGAATTGCCATAGATGATGAGATCATTTCCGTGAATGGGAAGCGCATGACAAATAGATCCATGCTATTACAGGCCTTGCAATCAAATGGTTTGGAACAAGAAGCAGAGATCATTGCCAATTGCGATGGAAAGATCTATGAAACGAGAGTACAACTGCAATCGGCAATCACCTATTCATTGAAAGTAATTGAATCTATTACCCATGAACAAGAACGCTTGCTCGAATTTTGGCTACATGGATAATTTCAATGTTTCTTTTTCTTCACTTTCATCCACCAATAACCTGCAATACCCAAAACAACGATTAATAGAATTGGCGTGATGGCTCTGCCATATGCTTCAAGATATGCCGCAATATCACGCCAATGTTCTCCCAATAGATTTCCCGCATAGAGCAATATCGCATTCCAAACCAATGCACTGATTCCGGAGAGAATCACTGCAGAAGTAACTCTCACATCAGATGCACCGGCAACAAATGAGATTACGGCACGAGTCCCTGAGAGGAATCTATTCGCAATGATGAGTGCTGTACCATATTTCCGAAACCACTCCTCTGCCTTCAATATGGTAGTTCTTTTCATGAACAAAAAAGAAGGACGATCCGTAAAGACATGTCCCATTTTTGATCCAATCAAAAACATGATGAGAAAACCCAAAGTGCTTCCGGCCGTGGCTGAAAAGAGAACGGATACATATGCAATAAGTTCATTATTAACAAGTGAACCAATGAATACCAGTAGAACATCGCTAGGAGAAGGAGGAAAGAGATTTTCTATGAGAGTCAATAAGAATGCGGCCAATATGATTCCCTCAAGTGGAAGACCTTGCAAATAGCCGACAATTGATTCTAGCATGGAAACGATTCTCTGGTGAATTGTGAAACTGAACTCTAAATTGCGATAATTGACACTGAGCACAAAATGATAATTACTTGTGAATATGTTGCATCTCTGCATTGTTTTTTATGCAAAGATGCTATTTTACAAGCAACTAACCGGCTTATAAGCCCTCGTGAGAAGATCTTTCCAATCCGACCATGAGTTTCAGTGAATTTGTTCTTTTGAGGAGGGGAACATGCTTCAACTGAATGTAAAAGATGCACCGCAATGCAGTCAATGCTCTTCGCTCCATCTATCGGCATTCTCTGATTTGTACATACAGGATTTGGAAAAGTTTTCCAAATCCAAGGCATGTATTTTCGTTAAAGATGGCGATCACATCTTTCAAGAAGGTAAATATCCCTCAGGTATATTTTGCATTCACAAAGGTAAGATAAAACTTTCCAGAGATGGTCAGGAAGGTCGCGAGCATATCGTCCGTTTTGCCAAAGCAGGCGATATTCTTGGTTATAAAGCTTTAATAACTGGTGGTACATATTCTGCCTCTGCGGTCGCATTGGACGATTGTCATATTTGCGTTATTCCTCGTGAATTGTTTTTTGAGACAATTCAAAATGATCCCAAACTAGCGATGAGAATGATGGAGATATTGGCCAATGAATTGAATAATGCCGAAGAGCGTGTCATGGAATTGGCTCAGAAAACCGTCAGGGAACGCTTGGCTGAAACATTGCTAATTCTTCTGGAAACATTTGGCACCGAGGAAGATGGAGAGACAATCAATGTTTCTCTCACAAGAGAAGAAATCGCGAATATAGTCGGAACAGCCACAGAAAGCGTCATTCGATTATTGGCTGATTTCAAGAAGTCAGAGTTGATTGAACTGAAGGGCCGAAAAATTGCGATCAAAAAACCGATTGCACTTATCAAAGAAGCACATCTCACGGACTAATGAATCATGATTGAAATCATCGGAGCGCTCATCATTGTCTTGGCGGGATATGCCCTGCTAAAAGGAATGGATGTACGCTTTGTTTTGTTTATGGCGGGTATTTTACTCGGCATACTCGCCGGCGATGTATTATCCATCTTCAATGAATTTCAGGAGTCGATGGGCGAAGGAAAGACCATTGCCCCAATTTGCGCATCGATGGGATTTGCATTTCTACTGCGTATAACGGGTTGCGATCATGCGATGGTGCATTATATCATTTCTCCCCTAAAGAAGATTTCTTGGTTTTTGCTTCCCGGTAGTTGTTTAGTCGGATTCCTCACCAATATTGCCATTCCAAGTCAAACTGCGGCGGCGGCGGCAGTTGGACCGATACTTATTCCAATTTTGACAGGAGCCGGCTTTCACCCATTGATTGCTGGTGCGGCGCTTGTACTTGGTGCATCGGGTGGCGGAGATTTATTCAATCCCGGAGAGCCCGAAGTAGTGTCGATTCAAGTTGGCACAGGAGCACCGCTTAATCAAGTGATGGCTTCACTCGCTCAATATGAAATCCTGGCCTTCACAATTGCTGTGGCCATATTCGTTTTGATTTCTTATTTGAGACCACCCAAACAAGATCTAACCTATACTGAAGAAGTCAATGATGAATTCAAGCCAACGATCTTGAGAGCAATCATGCCGCCATTGCCGATATTGACATTATTATTTGTCAGACCCGGCAATCCCCTCTTTGCCCCACTTCTTGAATTCTATCCGCAAGGACCGCCGGTGGCTCATGTGATGGTATTCTATGCATTTCTTTTGATATTGGTAAATTTTAAAAAGATAACTCAACTCACGAATGAATTCTTCTCGGGTCTTGGTTATGGCTATGCGAATGTGATATCACTCATCATCACTGCGAATTGTTTCATTGCAGGTTTGGAAGCAGTTGGATTCATGCAGTCGATCATCACTTTCATCATCAATTCGGGTCCATATGCACATGTACTCGGTTCATTGTCCGTTTGGGGCATGGCCGTAATTTCCGGGTCAGGAACAGCTCCCAGCGTGGCATTTTCCAATGGAGTATTGCCTACAATGAGTGCAATAGACATCAATCATGCGGTTGATCTCGGCGCTATTAGTGCATTGGGTTCGGCATTCGGTAGAACAATGTCGCCCGCCGCTGCAGTTATGATCTTTGCTTCGGCACTTATAGGTGTATCCCCTCTCGCAATCGTCAAAAGAACAGCCATTCCCATCATGGCCGGATTAATCATCACAATTCTCATCAGCATCATCTTCTGATTTTCTTCAAAAGTTATCCCCATTTCCTGGATAAACGAGTTATTTTTTTGGCTCTTATATCAGTTCTAAGCGAACAAAATCTAATTTCACTTCATCAGCTTTTTTGTTGAACTTATCATGCGTATTTTTGTGTTTCACAGCAATCACAACAATACTCATCATCATTCATAGAAATACTCATGAATCCTGCATTGCTCCATATCGACAAATTCGAGGATCGTCATATTGCGCCTCGAGCCTCTGACATTCAACATATGCTCGATACCATCGGCGTTCAGAGCATTGATGCACTCATCGATCAAACAGTTCCGGCATCAATCAGACTCGCCAGAGAGTTGAATTTACCCGATCCGATGACAGAACAGCAGGTATTGTCGAAACTAAAGCATATCGCTTCTCAAAATACACGCATGCGTTCCTATATCGGAATGGGATATTATGGTACTGTTACACCAACAGTAATTTTAAGAAATATTCTGGAAAATCCGGGTTGGTATACGCAATACACTCCATATCAAGCTGAAATTGCCCAAGGTAGATTGGAATCCCTTCTGAATTTCCAAACCATGGTGATTGATCTGACCGGAATGGAAATTGCCAATGCATCATTACTTGATGAAGCAACCGCAGCAGCTGAATCCATGCATCTAATGCATGCGGCCAGAACAAAAAAAGCGACAGAGAATAATGCTCATACTTTATTTGTATCTGAAGACTGCTTCCCTCAAACAATTGAATTGCTTCAAACAAGAGCAGAACCACTTGGTATCACAATCAAGATTGGCAATATTTCAGACATTCAATGGGACGGTTCGATTTTCGGCATCGTACTTCAATATCCTGCCGCAAATGGTTCCATTCAAGATCTTACGCAGCTTTTTGATACCGCTCATGAACATGGCGCTTTGATTGCATGCGCTAGTGACTTGCTCGCACTGACGCTTCTCAAACCACCGGGAGAATTCGGTGCTGACATCGTCTTTGGTTCCGCACAAAGATTTGGTGTTCCCATGGGTTATGGCGGACCACATGCGGCATTTTTCGCAACCAAAGAAGAATATAAAAGACAAATTCCAGGTCGTATCATCGGAGTATCCATAGATGCACAAGGAAGTGTGGCGCTTCGCATGGCATTGCAAACACGCGAGCAACATATTAAGCGTGATAAAGCAACCAGCAATATCTGCACAGCACAAGCATTGCTTGCAAATATCTCGGCGATGTATGCCGTGTATCATGGTCCTGAAGGACTCAAAGCAATTGCGCAAAGAGTTCATGCAATGACAGTTGTTTTAGCAGAAGGTTTGAAGTCATTGGGCTATGCTCTGAATTCAGGAAACTTTTTTGATACATTGTCAATCGACACTGATGCTGATGTACAAAAGCGTTTTATTGATGCATGCACCGATGTGAATGTCAAGATTGGAAATAATCATCTCGGCATTTCATGTGATGAAACAACCACATTGGATGATGTCAAGCATCTTCTTGCAATTGCAGCGAAAGCAAAGAATGTAGAAGTACCAAATATTGAAGCAATCATCAATGGTTCACTCAATGTTATTCCACAAGAATTGCATCGTACATCTTCTTACATGACTCATCCCGTATTCCACAAGTATCATTCAGAACATGATCTCTTGCGCTATATGAAATCGCTTGAGAATAAGGATTTATCAATGGTGCATTCCATGATTCCTTTGGGATCATGTACAATGAAACTCAATTCCACCACTGAGATGATTCCTGTAACATGGGCTGAATTTGGCGATATGCATCCATTTGCTCCGGCTGATCAAGCCAAAGGTTATGCGGAAATTTTTAAAACTCTTGAAGAATGGCTTTGCGAGATCACAGGTTTTGATGCAATGTCATTACAACCAAATGCAGGCGCACAAGGTGAATATGCAGGGCTCATGGTTATTCGCGCTTATCACAAAAGTCGCGGAGATCATCATCGCAATATCGCACTCATTCCATCTTCAGCACATGGTACAAATCCCGCAAGCGCGGTGATGGCCGGAATGAAAGTGATTGTTGTAAAATGTGATGAGCAAGGCAATATCGATCTGACTGATTTGAAAGAAAAAGCACTGGCGCATAAAGATAATCTTGCCGCATTGATGGTGACCTATCCCTCGACCCATGGCGTTTTCGAAGAAGCCATCAAAGATATTTGCGATATCGTTCATGAATATGGCGGACAAGTGTATATGGATGGTGCCAACATGAATGCACAAGTTGGATTGACATCACCGAATAATATCGGCGCTGATGTTTGCCATTTGAATTTGCATAAGACATTCTGCATTCCACATGGTGGCGGTGGACCCGGCATGGGACCAATCGGCGTGAAAGCACATCTTGCACCATTCTTACCAGGACATCCCGTCATTAAGACCGGTGGTGAGCAATCAATTCAAGCAATATCAGCAGCTCCTTGGGGCAGTGCTTCAATCCTGCTTATCTCTTGGACATATATTGCAATGATGGGCGGAAAAGGTCTGACTAATGCAACCAAAATTGCCATCCTCAATGCAAACTATATCAAAGCTCGATTGGATGAACATTATCCAACTCTCTATGTGGGATCCAATGGACGCGTGGGTCATGAAATGATCATTGATATGCGACAATTCAAACAAAGCGCAAATATCGAAGTGGAAGATATCGCCAAGAGACTCATGGATTATGGCTTCCATGCTCCAACTGTTTCCTTCCCTGTTCCCGGCACAATGATGATTGAACCGACAGAAAGCGAGCCACTCGCAGAATTGGATCGCTTCTGTGATGCAATGATTGCAATAAGAAAAGAAATCGCAGAAGTCGAACAAGGATTAATGCCAAAAGATAATAATCTACTGAAGCATGCACCGCATACAGCGCATGTCATTATGCAAGATGCATGGGACAGACCATATTCACGCATGCAAGCCGCTTATCCACTTCCATTTGTTCGCGAGAAGAAATTCTGGCCAAGCATAGGACGCGTAAACAATACTCATGGAGACAGAACTTTGATTTGTTCATGTCCACCAATGGAAGCTTATGAACAAGCTTAATCATGGAATGAACCTGATATTGATTCGAGGCGGTATACGATGGGCTTAAAAGGTAGATTGATCCTTATCACCGGCTTTGTGATGACTCTCATATTTGCGGGTAGCAAGGCATTGATTTCAACAATGTATGGTGAATTGCCATCATTGCAAAGTATTGCTCTCGTGATTCTTTCAGGCGTGCATTTCTTTTTGCTCGATGTAAAGAAATATCATAATGCTCGTTTCAGTTATGGTTTTTTGCTTTCGGCACCTGCTGCATTGGCATTATTGTTTTTCCCTTATAATGCAGTGGAGCAATTAGAACATGCTTTGATGTTGGCATTCAATGTGGCTTTATTACATGTTGGAATACTCATCATGTTTTCAAAACATGTGACTGCATATCTAAAACAAGATGAGTTGACACCACAATGAAATCTGTTGTCATCCCAAGCAAAGATTCTCCAATCTCAATTGCAGACTTCCCGGCTCCAATACCCGGTTCCGGCGAAGTACTCATTGCTATGCAAGCAAGTGCTTTGAATCATCGTGATGTGTGGATAGGTAAAGGAATGTATGCCAAGATTCAATATCCAGTGATTCCCGGATCCGATGGCTCAGGCATCGTGATTGCATCACAGTCCAAACATGCTCCGGTTGGAACAAGAGTAATTATCAATCCAAATATCAATTGGGGTGAGAATCCTGAGATTCAATCATCCGACTATTCCATTCTCGGGATGCCTTCGCAAGGCACGATGGCTGAACTCATTTCTGTTCCCGCAGATCGAGTGCATCCTATTCCGGATCATCTCACTTTTGAGCAAGCCGCGGCATTGCCACTTGCTGGACTGACCGCATACAGAGCTGTATTCACAAAAGGCATGATTGGATCAGGGCATAATGTTCTCATCACCGGAATTGGTGGTGGAGTTGCACTCATGGCCTTGCAATTTGCATTGGCTTCCGGTGCCACGGTATACTGCACTTCAGGCAAGCAAGAAAAACTTGACAAGGCAATTGCATTGGGTGCAAGGGGTGGAGCTTTATACAATCAAGAAGATTGGTCGAAACAACTTCAAGTTCTTGTTCCTTCAGGATTTGATTGCATTATAGATTCAGCCGGAGGTTCACAATGGAATGAACTCACCGGTTTAATCAAAGTTGGTGGCCGTTTGGTATTTTATGGTGCAACCAATGGCAATGTTCCGAGTCTTTCATTGCAAAGATTATTCTGGAAACAAATCACCATTTGTGGTAGCACCATGGGCAATGATGCAGAATTTGAGATGATGCTTCATTTTTGCAAACATCACGGAATTATTCCTGTGATTGACAGCATCTTCACAATGAATGATGCTCCAAGTGCATTTGAACATATGGATTCAGGACAACAATTCGGGAAGATCGTTCTGCATCATGAACAATCGAATTCATAATGTCAGAAACATTGCGCAATATCCCCATTGGCACTACTGCCATACTTACATCGCTAGAAGGAAATCCTGATTTCATTCGCCGATTGAATGAAATGGGTTTTTTACCAGGAACGAAATTCAAACTCCTCAGAAGAGCACCATTTGGCGGACCAGTTGAAGTATCATATGGTCATACGCGAATAGCCTTCAGACCCGATGCTTCAGTCACCATACATATCCATGTTCTTGCATGATAATCAATTCTCACATAGCATTCGTCGGCACGCCAAATTGCGGTAAAACAACATTATTCAATGTTCTTACCGGCATGAGAAAAAAAGTGGGGAATTTTCCGGGCATTACCATTGAGCCATCTTTAGGAAATATTTCCACCGGTGAGAAATCAATTGCCATATTGGATTTACCCGGCTTATATAGCATGCTTGCCGCTTCGCTCGATGAAGAATTAACAATGCAAGTTTTACAGAAAGGACATCCTTCCATAGCTCAACCACATGGTATTGTTTTTGTGATGGATGCTACTAATATCGAGAAAAGTCTGTATCTCTATTCTCAAGTTGCAGAACTCGGCATTCCGACGATTATAGCACTAACCATGGTTGATGGCGTCAAAGCAAGATCAGGAGTCATTGATGATATTGCAATCGAACGCCTGACAGGACTTTCTGTTTTTCCGATTGTCGGCCATAAAGGCATTGGACTTGATGCTTTGAAGCAAGCATTATTACAAGATCGCGAATGGAATATTCCCAATGCACCACCAATATTTGAAGAGATTCGAGATCGTGTGCACTGGTCAAGAAATACTGCCGATGCCGTACTCACGATCAAAGAACCGGATAGACTGACAAGTCGATTGGATTCGATTCTTCTCCATCCAATAGGTGGAATTCTCTCTTTCGTTTTCATCATGGCAATCTTTTTTCAATCGATTTTTTCATGGGCAATCCCATTCATGGATTTGATTGAATCAGGATTTTCGAGTTTGGAACAATTGGCATTGCAGAATTTACCTCCGGGACTTTTCAGTGATTTAATTGCACGAGGACTCATTGCCGGGGTCGGCTCCGTAATTGTGTTCTTGCCGCAAATAATCATACTGAATGTTTTTGTGGTAATACTCGAAGATTGTGGTTATTTGGCTAGAGCCGCCTTTCTCGTGGATAGATTCATGGGGATATTTGGTTTGCAAGGCAGATCATTCATTCCGCTTTTGGGATCTTATGCATGTGCAATTCCCGGCATTATGTCTGCCCGAATCATACCCTCACATCGGGATCGAATGACGACAATGCTCATTGCACCGCTGATGACTTGCTCGGCAAGACTACCTGTTTATACACTCATCATCAGTGCATTCATACCTCCGATGATCATCGGAAGATTCTTTTCATTGCAAGCGATTGTACTGGCAGGACTATATATTCTTGGTGGACTTACAGGATTACTCGTCGCATTTGTGATGAAAAAATCCATGTTCAAAGGCGATATCATTCCATTCTTGATTGAATTTCCACCGTATAGACTTCCCTCATTGAAGAGTTTATTCGTGACCGTTTCAGATAAAGCTCTCGACTTTCTCAAATCAGCCGGTACTGTTATTGTTGCTTTATCACTCGTACTTTGGTTTCTCTCAGCATTTCCTCGAATGGAATTCACGGATTCGATTTCTGATATTCAGCAGCAACAAATGCAATTGGAGCAATCTTATGCAGGACAAATGGGCAAGGCCATTGCACCTGTTTTTGAGCCAATAGGCTTTGATTGGAAATTGACAATCGGCGTGCTTGGAAGCTTTGCCGCTAGAGAAGTATTCGTCAGTGTGATGGGTCAATTATATGGCGCAGACACAACCGACTCAGATGCAAGTTTGCGTGATACTCTACAGCAAACCATTCCCTTTGCATCCGCATTATCTGTTCTCGCCTTTTATGTGTATGCACTGCAATGCATTTCTACAATGGGGATATTAAAAAGAGAAACCGGCTCATGGAAATGGCCGGCTTTTGCTTTTGTATATATGTTTGTTCTAGCTTATGTATTTGCATATATCGTACATGCAATTGCTCTTTGACAATTATCCGGGGACGACATTCACGCTAATTGCTTCTTTGTTTTTGACAATAGTCTCATATACTCCTCTTATCTCATCCATCTCAAGAGCTTTGTATTTATCCAGAATGGTGAATGCTCTTTTTGGATCATCCCAAAACATTGTTTGATTGCACACAAAATCAGCTAGACCGGCATTGGTTTGCAAATGATAGGCTAGTCCGGTTGCGGCTCCATTGATTGCTTTTGACAATTCATGCTCATTCAGTGGTTCACGAATCATTCCCCATATTTCTTTCTCCAATGCCTCATGCAATCGCTCAATACCAATTCCCTGATGAGCTGATGTAACCGAGAAAGTCAATAATGATGCATGTTCGCGTTGATCAGCATAACAAAATACACCTGAAGCCAATTGTTGTTCTCTCACAAGCGCATTATACAATCTCGAACTTTTCCCATCAGCAAATGCAGATGCCAGAACATCGGCATGAATGGACTTACCGGATAAAAATCCATCAAAATGATAACTAACAAAAATAGCGTGAAGGGGTACTGCATCATTGATTGTAATCGACCCGGTTTTCTTCATCGATTCAGAGAATGGATTTCTTTTGATTGAATCATGATGTTTTTTCAATGATCCAAAATATTTCTCCACCGATGATTGTGCTTTGCTGAATTCGATATGTCCGGCGATGACTAGCACAGCATTGTCAGTCCTATAATAGCCATCGAAAAATGAGGCAACATCTTCCAATGTGGCGGATTCAATATGCGATCTATCGCCCAAAACTTCCCATTGATATGAGCATTCATCATTGAAAGCAAGCTTTCCTTGCTGCACTCTCCATGTGCCATAGGGCTGATTTTCAACAGTTTGTTTTATCTCTTCACTGACAACTTTTTGCTGAGTTTCCAGTCCAATTTGCTGAACACCAAATTGCATCATTCGATCGGATTCAAGCCATAAAACCAAATCCAATTGATGTGCGGGAACAGTGGTGTGATAAATGGTTTGATCAAATGAAGTATAAGCATTAAATGTTCCGCCTGCTTTGGAACAGAATACATCAAACTCTCCCCTTTTCACATGCTTGGATCCATCAAACATCAAATGTTCAAAAAAATGCGCGAATCCTTTATGAGAAAAACTATCATCCTTCGAACCCACTTTATAACCAAGCGTCACATTCACCAGTGGTGCTTTCTCATTTTTAATGAGAATGACACGCAAACCATTGTCTAATCTATAATCAAGTATCGGTGGGAATTCAGTCATAGTCATATCCAAAAAAAAACCCGACATGAATTCATGCCGGGTTTGAAAGCACGCCCGATAGGACTCGAACCTATTACCCACAGCTTAGAAGGCTGTTGCTCTATCCAGATGAGCTACGGGCGCATGCCGTTTACGAATTACAAAAATAGTGCATTCTTCTAACCAAGCAAAGAAAATGTTGGCTTAGTAAAGAAAATGGCCTATTTTTGCAATGGGTCAAGCCCCTACGGTCATGACAAATCGAACCCCGCCAGGTCCGGAAGGAAGCAACGGTAGATTTGCTCTGACAGGTTGGTAAGCTTGACCTATTTTTGTATCTAATCCTATCGGCAAGACAATGAGTGATTCATTTTTCCATACTGATGATATGCTTCGAATGATCGAGGATGCTTCCCGACATATCAAGCAATACATGAATGATTCGCCTAGGATTGGCATCATACTAGGCACAGGGCTGGGAAGCGTCATCAATGATGTGGAAATTCATGCCACGCTCGAGTATAAAGACATACCGCATTTCCCTATTTCAACCGTTGAATCTCATTCAGGGAAATTGATTATCGGTACTTTGGAGCAAAAGCCCATCATTGCCATGCAAGGAAGATTCCATTTTTACGAGGGATATTCCATGCAGGAAATTACTTTCCCAATTCGTGTTTTCAAGTCATTGGGTATTGATACATTGCTCGTTTCCAATGCATGCGGAGCATTGAATCCCGCATATTCATCCGCTGAAATCATGCTCATCGACGATCATATCAATATGCTTGGCGGCAATCCACTCATCGGTCCGAATATCAATCAATTGGGACCAAGATTTCCGGATATGAGCAGACCATATGACAAAGAACTTCTGACATTATCTGAAAAACATGCCAAGGAATTGGGAATCAAAGTCCATCGTGGTGTCTATGTCTCGGTGTCAGGGCCAAATCTTGAAACCCGTGCAGAATACAAATACTTGCGCATCATTGGTGCCGATGTTGTGGGAATGAGCACCGTACCTGAAGTCATTGTGGCTAGACATATGAACATGCGTGTGGCAGGATTTTCCATCATCACTGATGAAGGATATCATGAGGATTTACAAGTAGTCACATTGGATGATGTAATTCATGCGGCCAATCGCGCAGAGCCACATCTCGTTTCTTTATTAAAAGCACTTGTTTCAGCAATCTAGGAATATTACATGTTGATTCGCTCATTATCTTCTTGCGAAGAATTCATAGCCGGAGACAATACCATACTGCGAGAATTATTTCATCCAGACAAACAAACCATTGATTTGCGATATAGTTTGGCCCATGCAATAGTGAAGCCAGGTGAAACTTCTCATTTGCATTCGCTTGCCACGAGTGAAGTCTATTATATTCTCGAGGGAAAGGGCATCATGCATATCGATGATGAACAAAAAGAAGTGATTCCGGGTGATGCAATTTATATTCCGCCTCATGCAAAGCAATGCATACATAATTATGGTGAGTGTGATTTGATATTCATCTGCATTGTGGACCCCGCATGGCAAAAAGAAGATGAGACCGTGTATCCTTGATTTACTTCTCTTGTCCTGCAAAGTATGCATAGAGTTTCTCGGCTACTTTTTTCCCTGCGATTTTCTCCACTTCATCTCTATTGGCTGATTTGATATTTTTCACCGCTCCAAAATGCTTCAATAATTTTTGAGCGGTTTTCTCTCCTATTCCTTCAACTTCCGTCAATTCCGTTTGGAATGTTCGTTTATCTCTCAGCGTTCGATGATAGGTGATGGCAAATCTATGCGCTTCATCGCGTATGGCCTGCAATAGTCGCAAACCGGTTGAAGTTCTTGGCAGTAGCAGCGTATCTGATTGACCCGGCAGAACGATTTCTTCGAGTCTTTTGGCGAGACCGATCACAGGAATATTCTTCATGTGTTCGAGTCCTTGAAGAATTTCCATCGCTGCGGATAATTGTCCTTTGCCACCATCAATCACAATCAAATCAGGGAGAGTCATGAGATCTTCCGGAACTTTATCATATCTGCGTCTTACCACTTCTTTCATTGCTGCGAAATCATCATTGCCTTCGAATGAGCCCAATTTAAATTTTCGATAATCACTTTTCTTGGGTTTGCCATCCAAGAATACCACCATCGATGATACATAGTCCGTACCTTGAATATGCGAATTATCAAAACATTCGATTCTTCTTGGAGCTCGGGCAAGTCGCAAATCTTGTTGGAGTATGGCAATCCCGCGAGGTAGAGCTTGATCTCGCGCAGCTCTTTGCAAATGCAATTCTCTGACCAAAAACATTGCATTCGTTTCTGCCATACCGATGACTTTCTTTTTGTCCCCGATTTTTGGAATTGAAATCTCAATTGTAGAGCCCTTCTTCATATTGAGCCATTTAAGGTCATACTCTTCATCTTCGATTTCGATGGGGAGCAAAATCTCTTCAGGTATGGCATCAGATTCCAGATAATAGCGTTCCAGAGCCACTCTCAGCAATTCCTTCACTTCTCTGCCACCTGCTTGTGCAATAAAGAAATGTCTTTTACCGACCATTTTTCCATCACGTATATTCAGAATCACTATGCATGCATCATCATCAATGATTGCAATTGCAAAGATATCTCTATCAATCAAATCCGTGGAAACAATTTTTTGTTTTGACACATACTCTCGAAGCATTTGAAGTCGATTGCGAATCATTGCCGCTTCTTCGAATCGCAAATCTTCCGCGAACTTATTCATACGCTCTTCCATCATCTTTTCCACTTCGCGAGTTTTTCCATTCAAGAATTGAATCGCCTGTTTGATATGCATCCCATATTCTTCTTTTGATTCATGACCTGCACAAGGTCCATTACACTTTTGAATATGATAATCCAGACATACTTTATACTTCCCCGCAATGATATTTTGCTTTGACAAAGGAAAGTCACAACTTCTCAATGGGAAAATCGTACGGAGTGTTTTGAGGAGATGATAAAGATATTTTCCATCGGTATAAGGTCCGAAATATTGACTTCCATCACGAATGATTGTTCTCGTTGAAAAAATCCGAGGAAACTCCTCATTCGTTATGCGAATGGAGGGATATGTTTTATCATCCTTCAAAAGAATATTGTACTTGGGTCTATACTCCTTGATCAAATTATTCTCTAGCAAAAGCGCTTCTGTCTCCGTATCAGTCACGATGATTTCCACATCATGAATATATCTGATCAGCGCTTTGGTTTTGGCATCCATCGGTCTGTCTTGGAAATACGACTTGACTCTATTGCGAAGATTTTTGGCTTTCCCCACATAGATGATCGTATTTGAAGCATTTCTATAGATATATATTCCGGGCTTGGTAGGCAAACCCGCTACTTTCTGAATCAATATATCATGTTGATTTACTTCATGTTGCGATGAAGGCGGTGCATCATTCTGCATAGATTCTGAGAGGTGGAAAAACAATCCTATGCCATAATGAAGCATAGTCGTAATTTTGAGCAAAGACATAAGTCTTGAAGCGCTTTGTCTGCAATGTTAAGAAAGTTTTTCCACACCTCGAAGCAACCATGTCACATTCACAACTTGATCTCAATCAATCGGTGCAATCCGAACTTGAAGTAACCG
>JBIKKD010000070.1:0-7128 GCA_044360565.1 Kapaibacterium sp. (SeqCode) | reverse complement strand
ATAGTGTAATCCAAATGAGCATTGTTCAAACTCATGTCCATTGATGCAGATTTCGTATCTTCGCGCATCGTTCTTCCTCCTCATTTTGTACGCATCCAATCCACATGAATAATCTTCGGGATCTCGACAAACCCAATTGCAATTGCGGCATTGTAGGTATCTATAATGATCCGCAGGCATCAGTCATGGCCTATTATGCATTACATGCACTGCAACATCGCGGACAAGAAGCCGCAGGTATAGTTGCTGCCGGCAAAGTGGATGATTCCATGAAATTCACATCACATAAAGGCGAAGGCCTGGTTCTTGATGTGTTTTCCGCGCCGAATGTCCTTACTGAAAAACTAAAAGGTAATATGGCGATTGCACATAATCGCTATTCCACAACAGGAAGCGGTGGTATTGCAAATGTTCAGCCATTTCTCACGAAATATCGTTCCGGTACGATAGCCGTGGCACATAATGGTAATCTGACCAATACAAAGACATTACGCAATGAATTGCAGAATGAAGGTGCGATATTTCAGACTACGACAGACAGTGAATTATTTTTGCATTTGATTGCTCGTAGCAAAAAAGAAACGCAACTCGATCAAATTCGCGAAGCATTACGAATTGCTCGTGGTGCATATTCACTTGTGATCATGACAAATAATGCACTTGTAGCAGCTCGTGATCCTTATGGTTTCAGACCACTGTGCATCGGAAGAAAAAAAGTGGAAGATGGCTGGTCTTATGTAGTCGTTTCGGAAACATGCGCTCTTGATATAATCAGCGCAGAATATGTGCGAGATGTGAAGCATAATGAGATCATTGTGATTGATGATGAAACAGTCAAAACCGGTGAAATCAAGAGTTATCTCATAGATGATGAGACGCCATGTTCAAAACATTGCATTTTTGAGTATATCTATTTCTCAAGACCCGATTCCAGAATCTTTGGTCATAATGTCGATAAAGTTCGCAGAAAACTTGGTAAAAATCTCGCAGAAGAAAGTCCTGTTTCTGCTGATTCCCCCGATGAAAAAGTAGTTGTGATTGCTGTACCCGACAGTGGAAATACATCTACACTTGGTTATGCAAATGTCAATAATGAATTAGGTAATCCATCTCGTTATGAAATCGGTCTTATTCGCTCTCATTATGTGGGAAGAACATTCATCGCACCCGGTCAGAATAATCGCGAGTTCAAAGTCAAGACCAAATTCAATACCGTAAAGGGCGTATTGGAAAATAAAAAAGTAGTGGTGGTTGATGATTCAGTGGTTCGTGGAACAACTTCACGCGCACTCATCAATTTGATTCGAGAGGCACATCCCAAAGAAGTGCATATGCGCATTACCTCGCCACCAATCACACATCCATGTCAATATGGAATGGACTTCCCAAGCAGAGAAGAATTGATTGCAAATCATCATCAAGAAATTTCCGGCATTGCTTCTTCACTCAATGCGGATTCATTGCATTATTTGTCAGTCGAAAAACTCATGCAATCCGTACCTCAAGAAGAAGGCATCGGATATTGCAATGCATGCTTCACGGGAGAGTATCCCGTACAAATCGATCTTACAGCACACAAACATTCCACTGAAGAATGAGCAAATCCTTTACATCATTGCAAGATCTCGCATCTCTCTTGCCGGATGATGCCAAAAAGAATGATCAGATCATCGAAAAGAAAAAAGGATATGATGGTTCGCAACAACGCATCGATATCCGCCTCGACAAAAAAGGAAGAGGCGGTAAAATGGTGACCGTACTCTCGGGCTTTCAATCAAATCCCACTGAACTCGATACACTCTGCAAAACATTCAAAAAACTCTGTGGAACAGGCGGTACAGTCCGCGACAATCTCATTGAAATTCAGGGCGATCATCGGAAAAAATTAGAACAAACGCTCATCGAGCGCGGATATAAAACAAGAATGATTGGATAGCTCCAAAGGAGCGCCATCCAAACAGCTCCGTATGAGCGACATCCCAACAGCTCCGTATGAGCGCCATCCAAACAGCTCCGTATGAGCGCCATCCAAACAGCTCCGTATGAGCGTCATCATAATAGCTCCGTAGGAGCGTCATCATAATAGCTCCGTAGGAGCGTCATCCAAATAGCTCCGTAGGAGCGTCATCATTCATCCATAAAAACAAACAAATATTTTTCATTATAATCAATGTTATACTGTTGCATCAATTCAATGTATTCATCTTTAAATTTAGTTTTTAGATGATGCTGTTCTTGATTATTGATATATCGAATCAGATTTTCTAATGCATCACCTTGATATGAAAAAGCCCCAAACCCTCCCTGCCATTGAAATTTCCCTCGAGCATAACCTTTTTCATTTACCCATTTTGAAGAGCAAGCTTTTATATCTCTTACTAATTCAGAAATCGACATATCCGGTTTCAAACTAACCAGTATATGAATATGATCTTCAATACCTCCTATTGCATATACCCTCTGTGCTTTACCATTGATTATTCCGCAAATATACTTGTGCAATTCATCTTTCCATGACTTATGAATAAGATGCTGTCTATGTTTAACTGCAAATACAATCTGCACATAAACTTGAGTGTATGTGTTTGCCATATCCCTATCCCCTGTACATATTTCGCCCCGATGGGGCTTAAATTCTATTTCCATCAATGTTTATTGTGATATCGCACCTCTGGTGCTGTACCCTGATAATAGCTCCAAAGGAGCGACATCCCAATAGCTCCAGAGGAGCGACATCCCAATAGCTCCGTAGGAGCGACATCCCAATAGCTCCAGAGGAGCGACATCCCAATAGCTCCAGAGGAGCGACATCCCAATAGCTCCAGAGGAGCGACATCCCAATAGCTCCAGAGGAGCGACATCCCAATAGCTCCAGAGGAGCGACATTATCATAACCCGAGAACAACATACAGACAATATTGACCAACATAAAACACAAAAAGCCCAATTGCATATTTCCGGGAGTGTATTGAGTGCATGTTAACTATAACCTGTCCATAAAATCCCTATCTTTGAAATAGGTGATTTGCTATTAGATTAGTTGTCTATAATACCCGCCCGAAACTTTTTAGATTTAGGTTATTCTTCATGTTCTCTTCTGTTAAAAACATACACTTCGTTGGAATAGGTGGTATCGGCATGAGCGGTATCGCTGAGATTCTCATTAATCAGGGATTCTCAGTGAGTGGATCCGATCTTTCCGCATCACAGAATACTGAATATTTGAAATCGATTGGAGCAACGATACATATCGGACATCATGAAGCACATATTGCAAATGCTGAAGTGGTGGTATTTTCAAGCGCAGTAAAACCAAATGAAAATCCCGAAACAATCGCGGCCTTGGAACATGGAATTCCAATCATCCGCAGAGCTGAAATGCTTGCTGAAATTTCACGATTAAATTATACGCTTGCTATTGCAGGTACACATGGAAAAACCACAACCACATCACTGTGTGGTCTTGTATTGATGAAAGGTGGTATTGACCCAACCGTGATTGTGGGTGGTCGCTTAAATGGTTTGGGTGGAACGAATGCTCGATTGGGACATGGTGAATGGACCGTGGTTGAAGCTGATGAATATGATCGATCATTCCTACAATTGTTTCCGACAATAGCAATCATCAATAATATCGAAGCGGAACATCTTGATATTTATGGTACGGCTGAGGAAGTAGAAAAGGCATTCATTGAATTCTCCGGAAAAGTTCCTTTTTATGGTTTTGTTGCAGTCGGACTCGACGATGCTGGTATTCGTTCAATGTTGCCACATATCAATAAGAAAGTTGTGACATTCGGGCTGTCTCGTCAATGTGATATTCGAGCAATTGATATCATTCCACATGAAAGAAGCACTGAATTCACCGTTATTTCTCATGGAGAAAAACTCGGTAAAGTCAATCTGAATATCCCCGGTGAATATAATGTTAAGAATGCACTTGCTGCAATTACGGTGGGACTTCATCTTGGAATTCCATTCGAAACAATCGCCGAAGCATTGAAGGAATTCGGAGGGGTCTATCGTCGCTTTGAAATTAAAGGAATGCTGGACGATATTCTGATCGTGGATGATTATGCGCATCATCCCACGGAATTAAAAAGTGCATTGTCAGGTGCTAGATCAGGCTGGAAAGATAGAAGAATCGTTGCTGTCTTTCAACCTCACACTTATACACGCACTCGTGATTTTTACAAAGATTTTGGTCTATCATTTGATGATGCAGACATAGTGTTCATTACGGATGTCTATCCTGCAAGAGAAGAGAAAATCGAAGGGATTTCCGGGGAATTGATTGCACAAGCGGCAAAGAACTCCGGACATCGACATGTGCATTATATTCCGAATCTTTCAGATGTGGATGCAAAAGTCAGGAGCATCATGCAAAATGGCGATCTTGTCATCACGCTTGGAGCAGGTGATATCACAAAATTATCCGATCGATTATTGCTCACCGAATAAATCAATGCAATGCTTGCCAAAGCGATTGACAAATTCATGAACATCGCTGAAAGTATTATAGAGTGGAGCAGGCGCTAAACGAATGATATTTGGCTCTCTCCAATCCACGATGATTCCATCGGTAAGTAATTTGTCAATCAGTGCTTTTCCATGTTCATGAAATAATAATGACAATTGAGCCCCCTTTTCATCCTTATTCTTCGGTGTGATTATCTCCAAGGGAATATGAGGCATATCTTTTTTCAATTGCAATAATAATTGCTCTGCATATGCTGTCAATGCATCTCTCTTTGAGAATAATTCTTCAAGTTTCACTCCATCAAAAATATCCAAGGAAGCACGCAAACTTGCAATCTGAAATACCTGTGCATTGCTGAGTTGCCATCCGCTTGCTCCATGTGATGCAATGAATCCCTTCTTCATCAAAAATCGTGTTTGCTCATCATGGCCCCACCATCCTGCAAAGCGAGGCAGATCAGAATTTTGTGCATGTCTCTCATGAATAAAGAGACCGCCGATACCGCCTGGACCTGAGTTCAGATATTTATATGAGCACCACACTGCAAAATCTATATTCCAATCATGCAATTGCAATTCAACATTTCCTATGGCATGCGCTAAATCAAAGCCACAAATTGCACCTGCAGTATGAGCCGCTTCCGTGATATCTTTCATCCGAAAACGCTGACCCGACAAATACTGCACACCGCTAAACATGACAAGAGCAATTGAATCAGCATTTTGTTCAATCGCATCAATAATATCTTCATGATGAATAATATGTTCCCCGGGACGAGGTGTTATCTCAATGATCGCATCATCAGGTTCAAATCCATGAAATCTCACTTGTGATTCAATCGCATATTGATCCGATGGAAATGCACCGGCTTCCATCACAATTTTATATCGATCTTTTGTCGGCCTATAAAATGACACCAACGCCAAATGCAGATTCGCGGTGAGTGTCTGCATTGCAACAACTTCACTTGGATTTGCTCCAACTATTCTAGAGAGCGAGTCGGTGACAATTGAGTGATAAGAAAACCATGGATTTTTCGCGTGGAAATGTCCTTCAACCCCGTATTTGCGCCAGTCCATGACTTCTTGTTCCAATAATGTCATGACGCCTTTTGGTTGAAGACCAAGCGAATTACCACAAAAGTACAAAGCATCTTTCCCTTCATGTTCAGGAATATAGAATGCATTTCTTTGTGATGACAGTGGATCTTGTTGATCCATATGTATATGATAATCTTGCATTTCTACTCTCATCTACTTTTTTCTATTATTTAGAATTGTTCGAATTGCATCTATTGCTGAAATCATGCTATATTCTTCAACCACATCCGTACCTGCAATATCATAAGCAGTTCCATGATCGGGAGATACGCGAATTATGGGAAGATTTGCAGTGAAATTCACTCCATGTCCTTGAGCATACAACTTCAATGGAATCAATCCTTGATCATGATACTGTGCAATGATTGCATCATAATTTTTCCAACTTGGACGGGAGAAAAAACCATCCGCAGGGAAAGGTCCGAAGCACTGTATCGCGTTTGACTTTGCAGACTCAATCGCAGGAATGATGATATCTTGTTCTTCATTACCTAGCAAACCATGTTCACCGGCATGAGGATTAAGCCCCAATACAGCAATGCGCGGACACTCAATATTAAAATCAATCTTCATGGATTGATTCACACCATGAATGATGTGAGTCAATGAATCAATCGTGAGGGAATGGGATACTTTTTTCAGTGGAATGTGTACAGTAACAAGTGCAACTCTCATAGATCCATGAAACAGAATCATAATTGGATTAGAACCCTCAAACTCATGTTTGAGCCAATCTGTTTGACCACTGTATTTCCATCCCTCGGCATTCAGTGCATCTTTTGCGATAGGTAAAGTCAACAATGCATCTGCATCTACTCGCTTTACTGCATTGAGTGAGACATCCAATGATTCAATCGCGAGTTTTGAAGCATCTGATAGTGAAGATCCGGGATGATACTCAGCATATTGCTTGCATGGGAGAACATTAATGCTCAATGATTCAAAGTGCATGCATTGATCGGCATACTTGACATTCCATTTTTCACATACTTCTCTTGCAGTGTCTTCATTGATTGCAATACTGAATTGCATATCGGGAAAGACATGCTTCGTGAATGTGCGAAAGAAAATATCTGTTGCGATGCCATTGATATCACCGCATGAAATCATCACATGCATTGACCATTACCTAAAAAAAAAGGCAACTAAAACAGTTGCCTTTAAAGATTCAATGTATTTACATTATTCAGCTGAGGCATCGCCACCATCTGCGGAAGCTTCTGAGGATGCATCATCGCTTGCAGGAGCATCTTCAACAGGTGTTTCAGCAGTATCGGCTTGCATTTCAACAGCTTCAACCGGAGTTTCGACTGTTTCTTCGATTACTTCTTCCACTTCAGGAGCAACTTCCTCAACGATTGGAGCAGCTACTGGTGCAACTGCTTCTACCGGTGCTGAAGACTTTACTTTAGGAGCAGCAACAGCTTTCTTTTTGCGACGAACAACACCATCTTGAGCTGCTGAAAAATCAACCAATTCAATGATAGCTGTACGTGCGGCATCGCCACGACGTGGTGTTAGCTTAATGATGCGTGTATATCCACCATC
>JBIKKD010000069.1:0-7155 GCA_044360565.1 Kapaibacterium sp. (SeqCode) | reverse complement strand
CTTCTACCGCCTTGTCTCTTTTCCGTTTGTCAATCTCCAAGCCTTCCTAAGTTGGCCTCAGCGCGCCGTCGCGCCGAATGGGAATACAAATCTACGACTCTTCTCTATTCCCACCAAATGGTTTTTTTGTTTTCTTCAAGAAAATATGTCCTTTCACATCGAATTTGTAAGTTTGAAGAAAGGCGGACATACTTCTAATTCCCAACAAATATGAATACTTCCATCAGAATGATATACTCAATATATTTTTTGATTTTTTTTGCATTTTCCGTTGAATTATTTTCTCAAGACTCCTTTTGGGAGTTAAAAAGAACACCAGATGGAATAAATTCTTCTCAAAATGAATTCAATCCTGTGAAGTTTGACAATCAATTCATGTTTACCAGAATTGTTTCCGGAATTCCTAAGCAATACCTTCATAGCGAAGAATCCACAATCACGCCTTACTCTTGGAATCAATCCGCCTTGAAAGGAATGAGTATCACTTATCCTCACAAGCGTCCTCCCAATACGCATGATCCCAATATCTATTTCAGTTCCACCTATCAAACACTCAAAAGATCTTACCTAGGAATATTCGAGCTTAGAGATAATAATGTTCTCCTTCCCCTTGGACAAGAAGAACCAGGTTCCTTCGCATCTCATCCATGCATAACTTCCGATGGACAAACATTGTTTTTTTCCTCAGACAAAGAGGGAAAAGGTGGCGCTGATATCTTTTATTATATAAAAGGTCCAAAAGGAGAATGGCTTGGTCCCAAACCGATGGAGGACTATATCAATTCAGCAGGCAATGAAATCAATCCTTTCTCACCACATCCTGATACTTTGTATTATGCATCGGATGGACATGGAGGCAAGGGTGGATTTGATATTCTGATGTCCGTTAGAGAAAATGGAAAGTGGCTCGAACCTATACCAATCGATGAAGTCAATTCCGAATGGAATGACATGGAATTTACAATCCTCAATGATACCGAAGCCGCATTCACTTCAGATAGACCGGGCGGAAAAGGAAAATTAGATATTTACATGCTCAAGAAATCTAGTCAGAATCCAACTGCAACATCTTACCTGGCATTGACCCCAACAGTTAAATTGATACAACAAGACATTGAAAAAGTTGAAAATGCTCTCGCATTCAGATCCTTCATTTTTCCCCGAAATAGCAAACTTAGCATAGATGATGATGCGATGATACAGAAACTGGGCAAACAACTGCTGGAAAAACAAGATGCAAAAGTGTATATGACCATTCATCCAATAACTGAGAAGATCATTGATAGATTTCATGCAATGAATATCCCCGACTCACAAATAGTCATTGACTCCACTATTTTGGAATCCATGATCATGATCAGCATGAATTCCAGAGATATGTATCGTCCGCATCCACGCATTGGATCTATTTGTAATCCGCAAAGCTTCAATGTGTTTATTAGTTCAATTCCAGAAAATATCATGTTGGAATGGGAAATCTCTATAAAAGATTCCACATTGAAAAAAGGGATAGCGCTTCCTGATTCAATTCAATACAATACTAATTTCACTATCGCACCATTCCAAGACTCACTCGTAATTCATGCAAAAGGTAGCAATATGATGGGTATGGAAGTCAGTGATTCACTCATCATTCCCATAAAAAGACAAATCGTTGACTTAAGCGAAAACCTAGATACAAATTCAATACCTGTGATTTGGCATGTGAAAGAAATAAAAGCAATGCTCCCTCATTTTTTTAGATATGCTACATCCTTCACAAAAAATTCTGCGGAAGTCAGTGAGAATAATCAATCAATTTCATCTCCTAAGCAGATTCGTTTATTTGTAACTGACTACAATCAAATTGCCGTTGATAATGCCCTAAAAATGTTCAACAATGAACCCGAACTCAAAGGGTATACAATCTCAAAAGTAGAATTGACGCCAAATCACAAACTTGCAAGAATGATACGCTTTACCATCACAAGGGCTCCATTGGAAGAATATGGTAATATCATTCCTGTTCTCATCGATTAAGCATGCGCAGGAAACATCAATTTGACTTCAAATGCTTCTCAATAGTTCAATCCCGAAGCGCCATGAAAGTATGCACTGATTCTTGTGTTTTTGGTGCATTGATTAACCCCCATAATGCTCAGTCAATCCTAGATATCGGAACAGGAACCGGACTGCTTTCTCTCATGGTTGCTCAAAAGACAACAGATGCATTGATTGATGTCATTGATATAGATCCGGAATCAATCCTCGATGCAAAGGAAAACATTGCAGCTTCCCCTTGGAAACATCGCTTCACCATTCATGAAGCTGACATTCGTAATTGGAATGTGAAAAAGACATTTGATGTGATTATGTGCAATCCACCATTTCATGTGCGATCAACTCCATCATTAAATCCAAAAGAGCTTACTGCACATCATTCAGATAATACCCTTCCATTTGACTCATTGATACAAGCAATGGTATCGCATTCCCATGCAAATACACAAACTTGGGTTTTACTCCCCATACAAGAAATGCTCGAGTTCATTGACATTGCAGAGAAACACTTTCTAATACTACAAGAATCCATCATGATACATCATGCAAGCAATGAAGAATCAATAAGAAGAATTTGTAGATTCTCGAAGCATAAAGAAGGAGGATGCATCGAAAAACAATTTTCCTATAGATTATATCCATCTGGTCCATACACAGAAGAATTCATCAATGCAATGTCACCCTATTATCTCTTCCTTTGAGAATTCTTTGCTGTCACCTCTTTAAGCCAAGCGATGATATCATCAATCACCACTTGCTCAATCGTTGTTTCAATCTTTGCATATTCCTCTATGTCGCATGTAGTGCAACGCTGAAACAAATGATTCATTCCTTTATATTCTTGAACTCGAAAGTTTACATTCCCATGCTTTTGAAGCAATGATTCAATGCTCTTCAGATTTCGTTCTGATTCAACTTGCATGTCTTCTGAACCATTGATTGCAAAGACAGGACATTTTACATCGCGTAAATATTTATCAGGGTCATAGGATATGAAATACTTCAACCATGGACTTTGCAATTGATTTAGCTGAGCCCTAAATTCTGGAGAGTTAACCACAAACATCTTCTGTTGCTGAACGGCCCAAATGCCAAGCGAATCCGTCAATTGCGCACGAAGTTTGATAGAATCAGTAGATTCTTTGATCATCGTGAGCAATGTCTTTTGTCGCAATACTGATTTCTCCACTTCAGCCATGGGCAGAGTCTTTGAAGTGACTTTTCTCGTCTGCCATACAAGAACTTCAAAACCACTGATTCCCAAGCCGGCCATAGAACAAATGAATGCAATGTCTTGAGGATATGTAGCAGCAAGTATTTGTGCTATCATTCCGCCTTCGCTATGACCAATCAAACCAATTCTCGTGGTATCAATACCACTCTGCATATGCAATGCACGAACTCCCGCATAAATATCTTCGGACAAATCCTTTGTAGTCGCCTTGGATGGATCTCCTTCGGATGACCCCACTCCGCGATCATCCATGCGAAGCACTGCAAATCCGGCACGTGTCAATGCATCGGCCAGAACAAAGAAAGGTTTATGATTAAAAATTGATTCATCTCTGTCTTGCGATCCGGAACCCGTAATCAATACAATTGCAGGAAATGAACCCTTGCCCATTGGCTTAGTGAGAGTACCGGCGAGATTACCGACTGAACTCTTTACAATGATTTCTTCAGAAATATAGGGAAATGGTCCTTTTGGAGTTTGTGGTCTATTGGGTGATTCAATCTTCCCTTCCTTCTTCACGAACTTCATTGGATAGATCCCACCATTTTGCTTCCAATTACCTTCAAGTGTTATAGAATCTATTTTTTTTCCATCGAATTGACCATTGATTGCCTTGACATGAAATTTCACCGATTGAACGGTTTCTTGCACCAATGCCGGAATATCCATTGCACCTTGCAATGGAACATCAAGCGAACATGAAAGATCATTGATGCCTGTTACTTTGAATATCATTTCGATATTCGCGCCAACTTTCAATTCACCAACCCAATTTCCTCGTACATCGAAGTTTGCTACCTGTGCTTGTAATGTGACAAGTGAGCAAAAGAATAAAGTAAGTAATCGAATCATCGCATCACTCTCAATGATTGAGATTGAACTTGTTCACCATGCTTGATTCTTAATGAATATATGCCGGAAGGAAATGCTGAAACATCAATGCTTCCAATATATTGACCATCACCTGAGTGTTGAATATCTTCTCCAAAAACAATGTCACCAAGAAGTGAATACACTTCAATCCGTGAATTGCCACTTGGAATATGTACTTGAAATCTGACAATATCAATCGCAGGTTGCGGAAACACTGCGAAGTCTGAACCGGAGATCGGTTCTTGTACATTTGTGATTACTGATTTAATTGGAATCGAAGCTGCATTCAAGATTCTACCAAAAAGTGGATCAGGATTATATTCATAAAGGAAGCCAATCGCAGTCAGTGTTTGAATATTCATGTCGACCGGAAGGACTTTTGTGAATGTGCAAGCATATCTTTTTCCGATTTGAGTATCATAAGCAACTGAATCAGGAACTCCAAATATTCCGGCTTCATCCAAAAACATTCTTGCAACATGTTTGTGTTGGAAATTAGAAATCTTCTGCGGTTGATTTCCCCAAATTGGAATGGTGCTATCGCCAGACATCGTATTTGCTTGATCTAATTCGAGTCCTCCAATAATACTATCTTGAACAATCAATGCATTCACACGAAAATCTCCTGAAACTTCCGCTTCAAATGTTGAAGTGATTGTGCAAGTCAAGGTGCGAGAAGGATTATGAAATACAGTATTGATTTTCAGTTCGGCCGGGGTTGGAATACTCTTGGATATTTGCAGTGCATCAATGATAGGTTTCCCTTGCATGAATGCAGAATTTCTTGGCAAAGTGAATCCCAATGTAGAACCGACTGTTGGATACAATCCTCTATCGACCATGATTGCACCGGCAGAGGCTGAAAAGGAAGCTGATAAAGTATCAGCTCTGTTTAATGTCAAAGAATCATCCAGATGATATGCTATATGCAATGTACCGGGATTGACACTCAATGCCGTATCAATTGCAGTGATTCCTCGCGGGCATTCACCACAATTCGTTGATGTAAAATGTTCGATTAACATATTCTTTTTGGGAGGATTCACCATATATGCAGTGATGACTTTTGCAGTATCGTTTACAATATATTCATCTGGATTGTTTTCATTGATGCTATCACACCATACTGAAAGTCTATATCTTTTTGATTGCTTCGGACTCCATATCGCTGTCTGTAATTGCAGTGATCCACCTGGTGCTAGGAGTGACTGATGAATGGTATCAATAGTAGTATCATTTTCAGTATCCAATCGCAATCTGACACTCTTCACGGTATCAGATCCATTATTTCTCACTTCTACAGGAATTGACATACCATTTTGCGAGCCGGCTGTAAGTTCGCCGAGAGTAATGCTTGCAATCGACAAATCAAAACGAGGAATTGCATCTTTGGGTCTGAACACATGATATGCATTGTCATCGGCAGTGAAATCATATTGCATTCCCAATCGAGGATTCAACACTTGTGATCCAACTCTTTGACCAAGCATCACGCCGTTTGAATCATTGATTTGCAAGCCGATCGACAAGCGAATATTTGTGGTATCGGGTCTTATTCCATTTTGTGAGATTTCGAATGAGAAAGTGGAATGATCAATCACATATACAAAATTTGAAGACTCCTCAAGCATGATTGACCAATTACAAATTGATGTAAACTGAGAATTGGAATGCATGAATGAGAATCCTGTGAATGAAATCCAGAATTGTCTATTCGGAGCAAAACCAAATACTCTTGTGCGAATCATCGGTGTGCGAGCACTGGGATTGAGTATAATTGATGCTTGATTTTGTCGCGATGAAAGTCCCAACATATAGATTGCGGAATTAGGATATCCCGATTTCGGAAGAGAAATAGAAGTGTCTTTTGGAATATTCACAAATGAAGTGTCAAATGTTATGATTCCGGTATTAGAGACTTTCAAAGATGATTTCAACTCTTTATTGAACCAAAATGGAAAAGGCATCGTGATTAGTGATGACCATTTGGGAATGGTATCAGATGCATTGTAAATGACGGTCCACCCCTGACCCGGCATCGGATTTTGAATATCATCTCCACGATGAAATCCATTTGGATTTCCGGACCCCGCAGGAAATGAAGTCGGTAGATACTGAGCTTGTACGGTGAAGATGATGGAAGTCAATACCATCAATATCGATAGGATTCGCAACATGGAAGTCTGCATAGTGTGAAATGATATATGCAAACTTAGACAAGAACATGCGAAGAGCCAAGAGACTAATCCTTGAATGTCCGCGCATTGAATCTGAATAACTCGAGTACAATCTTATCTCTAATCCTTATAAAACCCTGTCTTTCCTCTTCCTGATTCATATAGCTCTTCGCGGGATCTTCAAATCCAATATGCAATCGATGGCGAACATCACCGATAAACACAGGGCATGATTCATTGGCACCATCACAAACGGTGATGACATAGTCCCAGCGTTCTTTGAGATACATCTCCACATGCATAGGGACATGATGGGAAATATCAATTCCCAAATCATGCATTACTTCCACAGCCATGGGATGCACTCGTACAGTGGGCTTTGTTCCGGCAGAATGAACATATAAATCTGCATTGAGATTTTGCAATATTCCATGAGCCATTTGACTTCGAGCGCTATTTCCTGTGCAAAGTATCAGAATTTTCATGCAGAATAGAACCTATGTTTGAGAAACTGTGAAAGTCTTACAAGAAGAATCAATGCCGGTACTTCAATGAGTGGACCGATCACTCCGACAAATGCCTGAGGTGAATGAATACCAAAAAGAGCTATCGAAACAGCAATTGCTAATTCAAAATTATTGCCTGTCGCAGTGAATGAAATAGCGGCATTCTTGTCATATGGTACATTCAATGACTTAGCAAATATGAAACTCACCACAAACATGAAGATGAAATAGATCAATAGTGGAATAGCAATTGTCATCACTTCAAAAGGCAATTGCATGATTGATTCACCTTTCACCGAAAACATGATGATGATGGTGAATAATA
>JBIKKD010000281.1:0-7178 GCA_044360565.1 Kapaibacterium sp. (SeqCode) | reverse complement strand
GAGTCATATTGCAAGTCCATTATCCTGCTGGAACAGAGGGCAAACAAGACTTCACAGCAGTGAGATTTGTCTATGCCGATGCCCCTTCCACAAGAGAAGTGTTCATAAGTCCATTATTGAATCGTAAGAATATCGTGGATGGTCCTTTGCGCCTTCCACCTGGACAGGTGAAAACATTCACCCAAAGGATGACAATACCCTATGATGCCACTGTATTTACCGTGATGCCACATATGCATTTATTGGGGAAAAGCATTGAAATCAATCTCAGGACATTGAAAGATACTATACCGATTATATCAATACCACATTGGGATTTTCATTGGCAAATGGCATATACATTCAAGACGCTGCAAAAGGTAATGAAGGGCTCTGTTCTGGAATCTAAAGTGACATATGACAATACGGAAGATAATCCTCATAATCCATCAATACCGCCCAAGGAAGTGACATGGGGAGAAGGTACCACCGATGAAATGATGCTTACCTATTTCTACTATACGGCATATCTGCCAGGTGATGAATTGATCACAACTGAAGTAGAAGAGGACTTACCTGATGAGAATATTATTCTTGAAGATGTGTCATTTACTGAGATTCCCACCGGAGTAATTGTAAGATTTGCAAATCCGACGGCATTGCATTCTTTGCGCATTTTTGATGTGAAGGGTCATGAAGTATATGTCCATCAGAGCGATCATGCCCATGCACATTCAGCAATAACAATACCCATTTCAGGATCCGGTGCCTATTACCTCAATGCCACTGATGCTGATGGGAAGCAATATCGGGGAGCATTTTGTGTGAGGAAATAAGTCCCGCTGACTGAATCACCTTAGGGAATATGCATGGGAAATATCTATGTTTGCACTCCAAACATGAGGTTCCCATGGAAAATCCAGAACAACACATTGATGCCGATCGTCATACGCATTCAGCGCCCATGCGCAGAGTGACAACCAGACGATTGCAAGACATGAAAAAACAAGGCAAGCGCATTTCTTGTCTCACTGCCTATGATGCTCTCATTGCCCGCATTTTGGATGATGCCGGGATAGATTTGATTCTCGTGGGAGATTCCTTGGGAAATATCGTGCAGGGTCATGAAACCACCATTCCAGTAACATTGGACGATATCATATATCACACCAAAGCCGTTGTCAAAGGGGTTCAGCGGGCATTGGTAGTGGCTGACATGCCTTTCATGAGTTATCAGGTTTCTCCAGAGGAAGCATTCCGTAATGCAGGTAGGCTGATGAAAGAGGCCGGTGCCAGTGCGGTAAAAGTAGAGGGTGGACACAGAGTTTGCGAAGCCGTCAGACGGATGACTGAGGCCGGAATTCCCGTCATGGCGCATCTGGGATTGACACCACAAAGTATCAATCAATTTGGATCATATAGAGCCAGAGGTCAAAATACAGAAGAAGCTGAAGAAATGCTGCGAGATGCCAAGGAATTGGAAGAAGCGGGTGCATTTGCAGTGGTATTGGAGAAAATTCCCATGCAACTCGCTCAAAAGATCACCGAATCTTTGACAATTCCCACGATTGGCATTGGTGCCGGACCACATTGTGATGGACAGATTCTGGTGTATTCGGACATGTTGGGTCTTACCGTCGACTTCAGTCCTCGATTTGTCCGTAGATATGATTCCTTGCATGAGAGAGTAGATGACTCAGTATCCAGATATATTCAGGATATTCAAAGCGGAAATTTCCCCGATGAAAGCGAGAGTTACTGAAACTTTTCCACATCTTTCATGAGTATTTCGCAAACTTTTCAAACTCTTGCATTTAGAGCATCGAATACTCATATCTCTTCATTTGTTATTCCATGCAAAATCTGTAATTTGTTGTCTTGAAATCTGAATCCGATTACAGAAAGACCAATTATGCCTCAAAAGAAACCCGAGCCGCCACGCGGATCGGTGCATAAAGATCTAGCGCCATTTATTGGTTTGGGTTCGCAACTCGCGGCATCAGTCATAGGTTGCGGATTACTGGGATGGTGGCTGGATGGAAAATTCGGCACTGAACCTTGGTTAATGATCGGGCTTGGTTTTTTTGGAGCGGTCGCAGGCATGACGCATTTCATTAGAGCTGCAATGCATGCGAATGCGCATGATCCTTCAAAAAACAAAGAATGAGCGTGTGAGCGATTCCCCTTCGGATCTATATGCGATCATACTGGCACAAGTAGTATGTTTCATCAATGCTTTGGGTGGCTATTTGATAGCCCGCAAGGCCTTCATGAAGCCATTTGAAAAGTTCGTTTCGATTGTGCTTGGTAGCATGTCTTTGAGGATTATGTTGGTTGGTGCCTTTTCTTGGTGGGCACTTTCCATGATGAATATGCCGCAATTAGCATATTCTCTGTCTTTGGCGATTGGAGTATTTATCTATCTCTTTGTGGAAATCATGTATTTCCATGTGCTATCAGACAAAATCAAGACTAGAGAAAAAGAGCAAAACACATAAAGAACACGATTAACGCAATCATATATCATCAGTCATGAAGCAAGATTCTACTCTGCAACATTCCTCGGCTCAACATTCACAGCAACATGGACAAACACATGATGCACAGCATGCTGATCATGCGCAGACCGAAGGTTTTACCTTTAATGCCATGTTCAATGAGAATTTAGGGGATCACGGCGGTTTCTATTTGTTTTCCTACCATTTGGCTGATTTGCCATATATCTTCGTAGATAATGGTTCATTCGAATTTTATCCGAATGTATCTGCGCTTGAGGCATCGGGAAAATACGAATTGCATGCCGGTCATGCGGTCAAGACAGATGGTTCGCATGTCCAATTGGATTTATCACCAACTAATTTTGTGATATTCCAATGGATTTCCATGATTGTGGTGATAGCGCTTTTCATCATCGGAAATCGCTCTTACAAAAAGAGTTCTAGAGCACCCAAAGGAATTGGCAATGCACTTGAAATGCTCACAATGATGATTCGTGACACAGTTGTGCGTCCGAATATTCCCAATGACAGACTTGTTTCTGCATATTTACCGTATTTCCTTTCCGTCTTCTTTTTCATTTATGCAATGAATTTAGTGGGTTTGCTTCCTGGTGGACACACTGCGACTTCTGCGATCGGAACGACTGCGGGGCTTGCAATCACGGCATTCTTGATGGTGAATATTGTCATCCCGGCGAAAGCTATGGGTCCGGTAGGAGCAGTAAAATCATTCTTTCATCACTTATTGGGCGGAGCGCCTTGGTGGTTGGCACCGATCATGGTTCCGATTGAAGTGGTTGGGATATTCACGAAGCCATTCGCGCTTGCAATTCGTTTGTTTGCGAATATGTCTAGTGGACACATCATTTTGTTCACGCTGATTGGATTTATTTTCTTTTTCAATACAGCTGCGGTTTCGCCGGTTGTATCTCTCTTTTCGATCTTTATTTATTTCTTGGAAATTCTTGTGACATTCCTTCAAGCATATATTTTTACTATGCTGACTGCGGTGTTTACGGGATTGGTGCTCGGCGATCATGCCGATGGAGAGCATCATTGATCTATGAGCCGAGAAATCGCTCATTTATGTTGATTTGTCATTAACCTTTTTGGTTTTTTTTACTGTACCAACTTTTTTTTGGAGAAAACAATGGAAGCAAAAGCACTTGCATGGCTCGCTGCCGGTTTGGGCGTAGGAATCACTGTATTCGGTGTAGGTACCGGTATCGGACCTCTTGTAGCGGCAGCTCTTGAAGCAGGCGCTCGTCAACCGGAGACAGCAAAGGATGCTCGTACAACGATGATTATCGGTGCGGCTCTTATCGAAGGTGTTGCTCTTTTGGCTTGTATCATTTGTATTCTTCTCGCAACAAAATAATTTGTTCGAGAATTGAAATTGCAAAGGCGGTCCTGCTTAGGTGGGACTGCCATGTATTAACAATATTCGTTTTGTCAAGAGACAAAACATTTACTCACGATAAAGTATACTGAAATGGACGCTTTGCTTAGTGTAAATCCCGGATTGATGATATGGACCATCATCAATTTTTTGCTGTTCTTTCTACTTCTTGGGAAGTTTGGGTTTAAGCCGATGCTTGCGGCATTGGAAGCTCGTGAACAGAGAATCAATGATTCCATAGATCAGGCTGAACAAGCCAATGAATTGGCTCAAAAATCCATGCAGGAGAGTCGTGAGAAATTGTCGAAGGCTCAAAATGAAGTCATGGACATGCTGAAAGAAGGAAAGAATCAGGCAGAGTCCATTATTCGTAGTGCTTCTGAAGAAGCAGAGCGCATCAAGCAATCTAAACTTGAAGAAGCTTTGCGAGAAATTGCTCGTGAGAAAGAAGTTGCATTGCAATCATTACGCACAGAAATGGCAACATTGATTGTGCAGGCAACAGATAAAGTCATCGGTAAAGTGATCAATGCCGAACAGCATCGCTCTCTCATCGATGCCACGGTGAATGAATTGTCGAATAATTAATAAGAAATCGCACTATGGCATCTTCAACACGCATTGCAAATCGCTATGCATCTGCTTTGATGAATCAGGCAAAAGCCGATGGTACATTAGAAACGGTGTCGAAAGATTTTCAAGTCATCATGAATGCAGTAAATGCATCCGATGAATTTGTGGCATTATTGAATAGTCCTGTCATCAGACACATTGCCAAAGTCAGCATCTTCAAGGAGATGTTCGCTTCAAATATTTCGCAATTAATGATGAACTTTTTGATTTTGCTTGCTGAGAAGCACAGAGAATCCATTATTCCGGATATATTTTCTTCATTTACAGATTTGTATAATGAAGAAAAGAAATTGGTCCCGGTACGATTCACATCTGCTGTAGAAATTGATGAAGCATTGCGTAATAAATTGATTGAGTCCATTGCGAAAAGAACCGGCAAAACCGTATTGCCTACTTTCTCAGTCGATCCTGCTCTCAAGGGTGGAGTTACGATTCGCATTGCTGACACAATGATTGATGCTTCACTTAGACATCAACTTGACATTTTGTATACTGAACTTACAGGATCGGCCACACATTCAATGGCTTGAGCCTCTTCGTTTTTACAGGGAAAATACGATGGTATCACTTTACTTTGTCATAGTATGTACTTTGATTTCAAGTCTGAACCTTTTTGCTCAGGCAACCGGATCAGTTCAGGCTGAAGGCGATGCGCAAGTGGTAAGTTCATTGAAGTTGAAACCAAAAAATGGACTATTCTATATGTCCATGGGCTCCGGAAATCCTCAGAAGGAATTTCAGAGTAATATCGGAACAGGAGGATTTGCCTTCATCATGGGTGGAGGATATTCCTTTGAACCGATTCTACCCAAGAGATATACGGATTTCAATGCCTCATTGGTATTGGGTATGGATCTTGGTTATGTGACGCTTGACAGAAATAGGCGACCAGCAGTATTTTATCAACGCTATGATGATTATGTGTACTCAAATACAGTAGTTCCTATTGATTTGTTTGCTCGATTGCAATTCAATGTCGCTCAATGGGTTTTCCCATATGCTGAAATCACCGGTGGTATGAATATCTACAGTGCCACGACAGATGGTGAGTATCGCGAGATAGTTCGCCGAGATGGACAAAATGTTACGGAAACCCGGACCACAGAGATTTATTCGAATCGCTCGGTCTTTTGGAAATATGGCATTGGTGCTGGCATGATGATTAAGCTCGTAGAGAATATCACATTGCCAAATAGTGCGAGTAGTATATTGTTAGACATCAAAGCACGATATAATTATGGAGTGAAATCCGATTATCAGAAAGTAATTGATGTTGATCAAACCGGCACGACGATGTATGAAAGTTATGAGAATGCAGGAACGGACATGCTTTTTGTGCAGGCCGGGATTGCATTCAGATTCTAATTGAACATTTTTTTTCTTTGAATAATACACAGGTAGATTGATCATGGCAGAAGTTCGACCCGAAGAGATCTCCGCTATTTTACGCCGACAGCTTTCCGGCTTCGAGAATGAAGCCGACATCTATGAGGTCGGGACAGTTCTTCAAGTGGGTGACGGTGTTGCTCGCGTTTATGGATTGACAAAAGTTCAGGCATCGGAATTGGTTGAATTCCCAAATGGTGTCATGGGCATGGTGCTCAATCTTGAAGAAGATAATGTGGGTGTAATTCTCTTTGGAGATGATCGCCTCGTGAAAGAAGGTGATACAGTGCGCCGTACAGGTAAGATTGCTTCTGTTCCAGTTGGAGAAGCATTGCTTGGACGCGTTGTAAATCCTTTGGGCGTGCCCATTGATGGTAAAGGTCCTGTATTGACAAATCAATCTTTGCCCATCGAGCGTAAAGCTCTTGGTGTAATTGAGCGTCAGCCGGTTACTGAACCATTGCAAACAGGTCTCAAGGCAATTGATGCTTTGATTCCAATCGGTCGTGGTCAGCGCGAATTGATCATCGGTGATCGTCAGACAGGTAAGACTGTTGTTGCACTCGATACCATCATCAATCAAAAATATACTCATACAGAAGAAGCCAAGAAACTTGGCATCAATCCTGTTTACTGTATTTATGTAGCGATCGGACAAAAAGGTTCAACTGTTGCCAATGTTGTTGCAACTCTTGAAAAATACGGTGCGATGGATTATACCATCATTGTAGCTGCGAATGCTGCCGATCCTGCACCACTTCAATTCATCGCTCCATATTGCGGTGCATCGATGGGTGAATTCTTCCGTGATTCAGGTCGTCACTCACTTGTGATTTATGATGATTTGACAAAGCAGGCCGCTGCTTATCGTCAGGTTTCTTTGCTCCTTCGTCGTCCACCGGGACGCGAGGCATATCCTGGTGATATTTTCTATCTGCATAGTCGCTTGCTCGAGCGTGCAGCGAAACTCAGTGATGCACTTGGTGGTGGATCCATGACTGCTCTTCCTGTTATTGAAACACAAGCCGGTGACGTGTCCGCATATATTCCAACGAATGTTATTTCCATCACAGATGGTCAGATCTATCTTGAATCCAATTTATTCAATGCCGGTGTTCGTCCCGCTTTGAATGTTGGTATCTCTGTTTCTCGTGTTGGTGGTAATGCTCAAATCAAAGCCATGAAGCGCGTTGCGGGTCCTTTGAAATTGGAACTCGCGATGTTCCGCGAATTGGAAGCATTTGCAAAGTTCGGTTCAGATCTTGATAAATCCACAATGCAAC
>JBIKKD010000068.1:0-7298 GCA_044360565.1 Kapaibacterium sp. (SeqCode) | reverse complement strand
TCATGATCAGAAGCGTATTTTCTTAACATGTCTTCGCGACCGGATACTTGACCACATATGGTGTCTTTTGCATGAAATTCAGTGGCTATACCTTCCATTGTATCTACAATCAGGTCTTTGATTCGGGCTTGCAGAGCTTCTTTAATCAATACGAAAGTTGGGCGATCCATGGTGGTCTGAGAGAAAAGTACTGTCTTTGAATCAAGATTTACGCTGGATAGAGCATCTTCTACTGTCAAAACAACAATACATTGATCATTGCAAACACCGCGAACACCAAGCACTTCTGCATGATCTTTCTTTCCGAAAATCACTATTTGATATCCTTGATCATAAAATTTGCGAACTCTTTCCTGAAGCTTGGTGACAACCGGACAAGTGGCATCAATGATTTCAATACCCAATTCAAGAGCTTTTCTATATGTTTCCGGCGGTTCTCCATGTGCACGAATCAATACTTTGGGTAATTTTCCCAATGCTCTTGCTTCTTCGGCAATTCTCGGAAAATCCTCAGCAGAAATAGTCTCTAAACCTTTGTTTTCAAGTCTTTGTATTTCTTTGGGATTATGGATGATATGTCCCAATACATAGACTTTATCAAATTGCTCCAGAGATTCTTCGGCAATAACGACAGTTCTTACGACACCCCAACAAAATCCAGAGTGATTATCTATTGTAATATTCATTTCGATACCAATTCAATTATTGTGAATACTATTGGCTAATTCGATGATTTTTTGTGCTTGATCTTCGATCGTGAGATTTGATGTATCCAAGAGTATAGCATCATCGGCTTGTCTCAAAGGATCAATCTCACGGCTAGAATCATATTCATCTCTTTGTTTCATCGTTACCATTAAATCTTCCAATTTGGGAAGAGGAAACATTGATTGAATTTTCATTTCCTGCAGTCTACGCAATGCTCTTTCTCGAATATCGGCAACCATAAAGACTTTCAAGTGAGCTTTTGGAAATACTGCTGTTCCGATATCACGACCGTCCATGACAACACTTTGAGCATTTCCAATGTTCCTTTGCATTTCGACCATCTTTTCTCGAACAGTTTTTATTGAGCTTATATAGCTCACATTGTCAGTAACCTCACGGCCACGAATTTCTTTTGATACATCGATTCCATTGAGGAATGTCTGCTGTTCATTCGTTTGTGTATTTATTCCAAGAGTTATGGAAGGAAGTTCTTGAATGAAATTCTCAATAATCGGTCTACCTTTTTCGAGCCAAGATAATGTAACTGCTCTGTACATGGCACCTGTATCCACATAGATGAATCCAAGATTCTTTGCGACAAGTCTTGCTGTTGTGGATTTTCCGGATCCGGCAGGTCCGTCAATTGCAATGATCATATGTGATTGCGTTTTATTCACGAGTAATTCTTTCAATGGCTTTTTGATAATCTTCAATGGTATCTATGCCAAAACCATCATAATTCAACTCAATGCAAGTATATGAGTGGCCTTGTTCCAACAATCTCAATTGTTCCAACTTTTCGGTCATTTCAAGTGTGCTGGGTGTAGAATTGACAAATGCATTCAAACTAGATTCAGTATAAGAATATACACCGATATGCTTCATGAAATCATGATGCTGAATCCATTCATCCATTGGAATATCTCGAATGAATGGGATTGGGGATCGAGAAAAATATAATGCTCGATTATGTTGTCCAAGTACAACTTTCACACATGATGGTGAAATAAGTTCATCTATATCAACAATCTTAGTCATGGCTGTCATGACATCACATCCGGCAACTGCATGAGATTGTACCAATATTGCAATGAGTTCACTATTCAAGAATGGTTCATCAGCTTGCACATTGACTATATAATCTGCTTTTATACCTGATTGTTGATATGCCTCATAGATTCTGTCAGTTCCGGATTGATGGTCATTTTTTGTCATGATAATATCATCACAAAAAGTAGCACAATGTTCAAGCATATGATCATCATCAACAGCAATTAATACTTTGGTGAATACATTTGCTTCCACACAATTTCTGTAAACATGCTCAATAATGGAATATTCACCCAAGGTCATGAGTAATTTTCCAGGCAATCTCGTTGATTGTAATCGTGCCGGTATGATGCAAATGGCATTCATCTGTTTATCCGGGAATCATGAAACGTTGTAATGTAGAAAGTATATGCAATGATGTATCTCTAGAATCGCAAGGAATATGCAAGAACACTTTATTGTCTTGATTGATCAGAGATCCATATTCACCTGTGGCTACTGCGTCAAGAATACCCGGAAATATCGTGTGATAAAATGCCGAGTTATTGTCAGGTGGAAATTCAATTGCCAGAACATTGTTTTTGAAGACAAGTCTATTAAAACCAAATGACAAAGCTATGACGCGTAATCGTATTGCAAAAATAAGGTTTTCTGCCACTTCGGGTAATGGACCATATCTATCAATGATCTCAGAAATGATCTTCAATAATTCTGATTCACTTCGAACATTGTATAATCTTCTATAATATTCGAATCTTTCTCCATCATGAGAAATATAACCGGCGGGTATCAAGGCATCGCTGGAAATGTCAATAGCAATATCCAAATTCACTTTTTTGGTCTTTTTATCGCTTACATATCCCTTGAAGAGGTCTGAGAATTCATCTTCTTTCAATTCAGAAACGGCTTCCTCAAGAATTGTTTGATATAATTCAAGTCCCATATCCGCAATAAATCCGCTTTGTTCAGCACCTAGTAAATTCCCTGCTCCTCTGATTTCAAGATCACGCATTGCCAGATGAAAACCACTACCAAGTTCAGTGAATTCTTCTAATGCTTGTAGTCTTCTAACTGCTTGAGGTGTAATAGTATGAATCGGTGGAATGATCAAATGACAATATGCTTGTGTATTTGATCTACCAACTCTACCACGCAATTGATATAACTCAGCCAAACCGAAATTATCTGCATGATTGATGATGATGGTATTAGCATTTGGAATATCAAGGCCGGATTCAACAATTTTTGTACTAAGTAGACAATCTATCTTCTTCTCCAAAAAAGCTTCCATGACTTTTTCGAGTTGTTCAGATTCCATTTGACCATGAGCTTTTGCGCATCGAATGGATGGAAAAATACTTAGGAGTTTCTGATGAATGGCATCCAAATCCTTGATATTATCATTTACCACATAGATTTGTCCTCCACGACCGATTTCTCTTGTGATTGATTCATGCAAAAGTGTGTCATCCCACTCATGAATAACGGTGCTGACAGGAAGTCGATTTCTTGGGGGAGTTTCAATGACACTTAAATCTCTGGCTCCCATTAATGAAAAATTGAGCGTTCTTGGGATAGGAGTGGCGGTTAAAGTCAAAGTGTCAACAGAAACTCGGAGATTTCTGAGTTTTTCTTTCGCTCCCACACCAAAACGCTGTTCTTCATCAATAATGAGTAATCCCAAATCCTTGAATTGTATGTCTTTGCTTAATATTCTATGCGTTCCGATTAAAATGTCAATTTTTCCGGTAGTAATATCATCTACAATGTTCTTCTGATCAGAATGTTGACGGAATCTGCTTATTACTTCCACTTTTACAGGATAATGTCTTAAACGATCAGAAAAAGTATGAAAATGTTGATGTGCAAGAATTGTTGTAGGTACAAGGACCGCAACCTGCTTACCAGCTTGTACTGCTTTGAAAGCTGCTCTGATTGCAACTTCAGTCTTTCCGAATCCAACATCACCGCAAACAAGACGGTCCATTGGAATTGTGCTTTCCATATCTCTTTTAACATCTTCAGTTGCTTTTACTTGATCCACTGTATCTTCATACATGAAAGATGCTTCAAATTCTTTCTGCCAATGCGTATCGATCGGAAACTGAAAACCCGGCTCAGACTTACGCATAGCATACAGTTTTATCAGCTCTCGAGCTATGTCCTTTATACGCTTCTTGGTTTTCTGCTTCTTCTTCTCCCATTCACTAGAACCCAATCTACTGAGTGTAGGTTTTGAGGCCTCTTGTGCTGAATACTTTTGAATTTTATGAATATTATTCAAATGGACAAAAAGAACATCACTCCCATGATAAAGCAAACGCACACATTCTTGCTGTTGTTGATTGATGTTAATCGTGACAAGTCCATCATATTGTCCAATTCCTTTGTCAACATGAACTACATAATCTCCAATATGCATTTGTTGCAAGTCTTTGAGCGATATTCCGGAATAGCGTTTTACATGTCCTGATTTTTGGAAATGCTTTCTTTCAAATAATTGATGCTCGGTTATGACAGCAAATCGTAATTCATGACATATAAATCCGGTTGACAATGTCGAATCAATCCATTTGATGTTTCGCAATACTTCTTCTTCAGAAATCTTTTCAGGTATTAAGTCTTCTACTACTTCATCTTGTTCAAGGGATAATAAAAACAAGTCTTTAAATCGTTGAATATGTGCCTGACCATCTGCGCATAGAAATACGGTATAGCCATCAGCAACGGATTCAATAACGGATTTAGCACACATTTGAACAGATGCAGAGTAATTTGGTTGTTCTTTGGATGATAGCTCAGAATACAACCCGTTTTTCTCAGAAAACACAACTCTTTTATATTTCTGAATCTGTTTTGCATGTTCACTTGCTATTGATTGAAGAATGACTTCATCCTCAAAGAACATCACTATTGATTGATGTTCGATATGATCAAATATATTTGAAGTGAATTGTTCATCTTTCTCATGATACAAAACACCAATGAAATCATATGATTCAAGTTCTTTGATACTTCTTTGCGATTGTGGTTCATATTCCCTAAGTGATTCAATCTCATCACCCCAAAATTCAATGCGGATTGGTACATCATGTCCCAATGGAAATATATCCACTATTCCACCTCGAATGGATATTTCTCCTTGTTGAGACACATAATCTTTTCTTTCAAATCCCTGAAACATCAAAGAATTCGTGAACTGCTTAAATGGTAAGGATTTCCCTCTCTGAATTGATATACTGTGTTCTTCCAATGTTTTTGGAGCGGGATACTGCAATTCGAGTAGATGTATGGGAAGAATTAATATTCCTGATTCACTTTTATTGAATGCGAGTAGTGTATCAACTGTTCTTAATACTTCAGGATCAATATCTTCGTGAAGAAGGTGAAGATGATGTTCAGGCAATGCCAATAAGTGCAATTTATCTTCATCTATCATTGCAGATAAATCAAAATACAGTTCTGATGCCTTTTCAGGAGTGGAAGTAAAACAAATGAATTTATCCTGTAACTGTCCTCTTAACAAAGATATGAGTACATGTTTAAAAGCTGAACTGGTCTCGGTCAATAAGAAAGAATGTGCAATATCATGAGACTCAACATCTGCTATCAGTTGTTGAATTGTTTTTTTCTTTGTGAGATAATTCAGGAGTGGATGTTTTTTCATGCTATACAATAGACATACCCCCACCATTGCTCATGGAGGGGGTGATGTAAAGTCTTTTAAATTTATTTTTTGATTTCAGAAATGAATGTCTCTATAGCATTTGTTATACCGGATACGAATCCGGCGGCTTGCATTACAGGTTTTTCAATCTTTGCTTGCAATTTGGCTTCCAAATCATTCACTCTGTCTGCAATTTGTTTGATGGAATCCAATGTTCCCTCAACAGTTGTCATTTGCTTTTGCAGAGATTTCATCGTTGTGGATGTATCCTGCAATGTTGTTTCCAATTGAGAGAATACCGGTTTAGAATCTTCCTCAATTCTCTGTACAGTTTGTGAGAGATTAGAAAATATTCTCATGATATCCTGTACTGCTTTTTGAGCTTTGAGGATAAACATCACACAAACAATTGCAAGGATGGTCAAACTCAACAAAGCAAAGACAATCAGGATATTTGTGATTTGTTCCATTATTATCAACCATTTGAGCGTGATTGTACATTGCTTATTTCTTGTTTGAATGCTTCTACTCCGGCAGCTGCAGCATCTTTGAACTTATGGAGTCCATCTGTCACGCTTCCTGATGCATTATGAGCCTTGCTTTTTGCATCGCGAAGCATTTGTTCTGCATTATGCAATAAATCATCAGCTTTTTCACGCGCATTGCGTACAACGGCATCTGCTTGTATTCTTCCATCATTTGGAATATGAGAAGATTCATTTTCTTGACCACCAAAGAGATTTTGTCCTTTTTCGAGCAAATCCTTTGAACGATACGATAATTCATCACGCAATTCCCTTCCGGGTTTTGGCGCAAATAACAAAGCTGTGATTGCACCTACTGCACCACCTACCAATGCACCAAGGAGAAATCCTTTGGCATAGGAATTGACTACTTCACTGTCTTCTTTCATATCTTCTCTCCGTATTAATTACCATTGTTCAGGTAAGATAATTGACATGCCTTTGGCTTTCAATATCATGTCACAACATTCTCTCACAGCTCCATGTCCACCCTGATATTCACTAATGTAATGGACATTTTCTTTTATGATGTCATGTGCATCTGATGGGGACATGGAAAATCCAACAGATTGCAAACATGCAAGATCATTCACATCATCACCGATATATGCAATCTGATCCAAACTCAATGAATATCGCTCGCACAGTAACGAAAGTGAAGCCATTTTGTTGCGAGAACCTTGAATAACACTATCAATTTTCAGTGTACTTGCTCTCTCTTGCACAATTTTTGTTTCTTCGCTCGTTATGATTGCAGTCTTTAAACCTGCTTTGTGAAGAAGTACAATTCCCATGCCATCTCTAACATCAAATCGTTTGAATGAGATACCCTGTTCGGTATAATACATGCCACCATCGGTCATTGTACCATCAACATCAAATACAATTAACTCAATTTGGCGTAGATTTTCCATGATAGAAGTCATAAGCCGAAAGAAATTCAATAAATTGCTTAGAATTATGGCTAAAATTACACAATAACAATGAAGAATACCACAGCTTACACAATCTTGATCTTCATCATGACATTTTTCTTTGGTATGGGTTGCACAAAAGAGACTCAAGAACAAGAACATGCTTCAAATGAACCAATCAAACAATATGAAGGGATCTTGATTTCTCCTGATTCTGTTTTCAAGCATATTGAATCTCAATTATCCTTTGGACCTAGAAATCCCGGTTCAAAGGGTCATGCTGAAACCATGAACTTTTTGCTCAACTTTTTCTCCAATACGGCAGATACAGCTTTTTTACAGCGATTTTCAAGCACTGTCTATGGTAAATCATATGACATGGCGAATATCATTGCTTCTTTCTCCCCTGAAAAGAGTGATCGTATTCTACTTTGC
>JBIKKD010000001.1:0-21984 GCA_044360565.1 Kapaibacterium sp. (SeqCode) | reverse complement strand
TTTCTCTAAGTGCGGTTTCAATGATTGTTTCATGTGTTTCAGCTCTTCCACCCGGAAAACTGATTTGTCCTTTATGATGCGATACAAATTGACTTCGTATCGTGAATATCAATTCACTGCCAAATTCTCCGGGGAATAATAATGCCGCAACTCCGGTTTGATGTGCATCTTGAGGAATATTGCGCGGTTCATTGGTTCTATTTCCCGCAATGATCGGACTCATCCTTTGCTGATAATCCCAACCGGGAAGTGGTTGAGTTAATCGATCGCGTAAATAGCCTATGAATGCATCATGATTCATTTTTTGATCCTATTCGGATTTTCCTGAATGAACTGAGACCATGACTTAGCGCTTTGTTTTGGTGTGCTACGCTTCATGCCATGACATAAAGCAACCGCAAGTGCATCGGTGGAATCAAAGAATGTATTGTCATCATCAATATGCAAAAGTGATTTCACCATGAATCCCACTTGTTCCTTGCTTGCATTTCCATTGCCGGTCACAGCTCGCTTCACCTCTTTTGCTGAATATTCAATAACCGGTACACTTCTTTGATTTCCTGCAAGCATTGCAACTCCTCGCGCATGCGAGAGTTTAATCAATGATTGCGCATTTTTTGCATAGAATGTGGCTTCAAGCGAGATTTCATCGGGAAGAGTTCTGTCTATGACTTGAATCAAATGCTCATAAATCATGCCCAGTCTTTGAGGCATTGATTCATAGTGTTTTCTGGCTTCAACAACACCATATTCAAGCACTTTGAATGTGTCCTTACCGGTTTTCTCAATGACACCATAGCCACAAATGACACTACCCGGATCTATGCCCATGAATATCATTGAATTCTCTGCTGAAAATCTGAATACATTGCAAATGCTTCATCAATCGTGAGAAACTCAGCAGGTCCAATCAAACTGAGTGATTCGGAGTCATTTTCCTTCTTCACCGTAAGTATATCTCCTGATTGAACTTGTAATTCAATCGGATAATCGCCTGTAAAAACGGAAAGATTCATATGCTTCTTATGATTCTGATAGATATAAGCCGTGGCAAGAGCACCAGTTCCACAAGCGGCTGTTTCTCTTTCAACACCTCGCTCAAATGTTCTGAGTTTAATCAGATTGTCATCCGTGGTCATTGCAAGGTTCACATTTGCACCATTGGGAAGAGCAGGATGATGTCTGAGCGGTTCGGCAAAGGAACGAAAATCAAAATGAAAGAAATCATTTGCATGAATGCCATGATTGTAGGCATCGATGATGAGATGATCTGAACCATTAAAAACATAAAATGCATGAATGATTCCTTTATCAGTCTCCAATTGTAATTCCTTGACCATCGGTTTATTTGGGAATGTCACGGAAACATACATACCTGCAAATAAATAGAAACCGGTATATATAGTCCCCGCCATCAGAAAATTAACCTTGTTTGATTCTTTTGGAAATTCTTCAAAATGCTCTTTATGATATTTGATTGCACACCGAGCGCCATTGCCACACATGGCACCATGGGAACCATCAGGATTGAGGAAATCGATGATGAATTCATAGTCATTGACATCAGATTCTCTATATGCCATCAAACCATCAACCGGAAAATGCAATGGATACTCTTTGGTCATAAACTCCGATAATTCATCAAGGGATAAATTGAGTTCATCATTGTTGATGACAATGAAAATATTTCCTGCTCCATGCATCAATTCAAATGGTATTTTCTTCTTTGTCATACAATTTACCTTTTTGGAATTGTCAGATTAACCGAATCAATCTCATTTCGAAGAGCCTTGACAATATCAATATTTCCGGCTATGATTGATGAGGATTTCATGACATTCAAATCATTGCCGGAATAATCAATCACAATTCCACCGGCTTCTTTCACCAATAAAGCTCCTGCAGCCATATCCCATGGTTGAAGAGCAACTTCCCAAAATCCATCAAATCTACCAACTGCAACATAAGCAAGATCCAAGGCGGCAGAACCCAATCTACGAATGGGAATACCCATGCCGACAATATGTGCAAAATGTTCGATGCAATGCAGGGGATTTTCTTTGACTGAATATGGAAATCCCGTAACCAAAAAACTATGCAATAGTGAAGTTTGCTGAGTTACTTTATAAGAATGTCCATTTAGAAATGCACCTTTGCCCATTTCAGCGCTAAACAATTCTTCGGTCATTGGAGAGTAGATGACACCACACAAAATATCACTCCCTTGAATGGCGGCGATACTAACACAGAAAAAAGGAATGCCATGGGCAAAATTAACTGTACCATCTAGTGGATCAATGATCCAAGCGATGTCCCCATCGGATGCATGATGACCTGATTCTTCAGTCAATATCTGATGATCTGGAAATGATGACCGTATTATCTCAATGATGATCGCTTCAGACTTATGATCATATTCAGTCACAAGATCATGAATCTGTGATTTAGTAGATATGGTATAATCCGTTCCAAAGCCTTCTTTGAGAACTTTTCCGGCTTTTTGAGCTGCATCAATCGCCGTTTGTAGTAAAGTATTCATGGGATTAAGGTGATTATTCATCGCAAAAATACAAACTGTGAACAGTGAATCACAGTTTTTAATCCTGAATGTAATTGATTTCATAAAGGAGGTGTCAATTTGTTATTTTTGCACACTCAATTAGTATTAATGATTTAAATCTATGTCCATACAGCAAAAGTCGCAAGACACAGTATCTGTCATCACTCTCGGATGCAGTAAAAACACGGTTGATTCGGAAGTTTTGTCGGGTCATCTCAAAGCTGCCCAACTGAACTTGGTCGATGATCCAGAACAAGCATCAACCGTAATCATCAATACCTGTGGTTTCATTGATCTTGCAAAAGAGGAAAGTGTCTCAGCAATCCTGGAAGCTGCCGAATTGAAGAAGCAGGGCAAGATTGATACATTGATTGTTGCAGGTTGTTTATCCGAGCGCTATGGAAATGATCTTCGGAATGAAATACCTGAAGTTGATCATTTCTTCGGTACTGAAGCGTATGGTAATATTCTGAAAGTTGTTTCCCCCGATTTGAAATATGCCTTGCTTGGTGAAAGAGTGATTTCTACTCCTCAGCATTATGCTTATATGAAAATCAGCGAAGGATGTGATAATCCATGCTCATTCTGCGCGATTCCTCTCATGCGTGGACAACATCGCTCCAAGCCAATTGAAGATTTGGTGAGAGAAGCGCAATCTCTTACAAGACAAGGTGTGAAAGAACTTATTCTTGTGGCTCAAGATTCCACCTGCTATGGACTTGATATCTATGGTAAGCGCAGTTTGGATTCACTTCTTCGCGCCCTAAGTGATGCATCAGGCGCAGAATGGATCAGATTGATGTATGCCTATCCATCAAAATTTCCGAAAGAAATATTGCCTGTGATTGCAGAGCGAGATAATATCTGTTCCTATATCGATATGCCCATGCAGCATATTTCGACGCAAATGTTAAAGTCCATGCGTCGAGGGATCACTAGAAAAACTACAGAGGAATTGATTCATCATATCAAAGAAACAGTACCGGGAATCACGCTTCGCACAACATTCATTGTTGGATATCCGGGTGAAACAGAAGAAGACTTTCAAGAATTATGCGATTTTGTAAGTACGGGTTCATTGGACAGAATGGGCGTATTTACCTATTCCCAAGAAGATGATACCTATGCCTATATTTTGGGAGATCCAATCCCTCAAGAAGTCAAGGATGAACGCCGTACAATTCTGATGGACATCCAAAAGCAAATTTCACATGATGCAAATCAAGAATTGATAGGGAAGAGAGTCCGCGCGATGGTGGAGCAAGAAATCAATGGGGAATATCAATGTCGAACCGAAAGAGATGCACCCGAGGTTGATAATGAGCTTTATGTGAGATCAGACAAACCGCTCAAACCGGGAGACATGATTTGGGTTGAGATTGATGATGCCGCAGAATTTGATCTGTTTGGACATATAGTTGAATAAAAAAAGAGGCCATCGCAATGAAGCGATGGCCTCTTCTCATACTATGCCAACTATTACTTTATTGAGTATCGAAGCAATTCTCTTACAAATCCATCACCTTTGAATTGTATTGGTTCCAGACCAGGAACAACAACTCTTAAGTCAAGTGCAGGGAACTCTTCTTTAACAATTCCAACATTTTGAGCTATCCACACAAATTGCTTGACATTGATTGAATCCACAGGAATTTGAGTGCCAAACAAAGTTATTGAAGGCTTCAATGTTAATGTCAATTCAAATTTCGTTGTATTTGGGAATGAAGTACCTTTTATCACTTCTGTGGTAGTTGCAACTTTCTTTCCTCTCATAGTGATTGCTGAGGTCAATGGGATATTCTGTCCATTAAATGGAATGGAAACACCAGTAATTGATGTATCGGCTATAATCCATTGAGAAGTTGCAGAGAAATCAGCAAACTTTGACCATCTTCTGGTCTGTGGTACGATTGCATTGATGAGATCTGTCAACTGAATTCCGGGAGGAATGAATTGCCAATATCCCCATACTGTTTGTCCTTCCTTTGAATAATGATCGGTTCTAATTTTCTCATTGTTTCTGAATACATCAAATGCAAAAGCTGTTTTGCCTTCTTTGATCGATGAAGAGCCGATTAACATAGAATCGTTTGTTACTGAAGAAGGATCAGGAGCACCTGTTAAAGAATCTAAACGAGTGATACTGTACACATGATAACTACCTGTCTTCAATGGCATATTATCATTATCAGTTGTCGGTGTTGTTGTGGTGTCATCGGAACAAGAAGAGATTCCGAGTGAGAGTCCCATCGCAATGATGATGAAGACTGATGTTAATAATGATTTCATGATAAAACCTCTATAAAAATGAATTACATGTTTCTTCGATATTGTCCGCCGACTTGATACAAAGCATTGGACATTTGACCAAGCGAACATACTTTGGCTGCTTCCATCAGGGCATCGAAAATATTTCCATCTGAAACTGCCACTTGTTTTAAATGATTAAGTGCTTGTTGAGCTTCACTGGAATGATGCTCCTGGAATGCCTTTACATTAGAAATTTGCTTTTCTTTTTCTTCGGTGGTAGATCGAATCACTTCTTGTGGAATGATTGTTGGAGAACCATTTTTGGAAAGAAAAGTATTCACACCAATGATTGGATATTCGCCTGTATGTTTCAATGTCTCATAATACAGCGACTCTTCCTGTATTTTATTTCTTTGATACATGGTTTCCATCGAACCCAATACTCCGCCTCTTTCTGAGATTCTATTGAATTCGGCATAGACCGCTTCTTCGACGAGATCTGTCAATTCTTCGATGATGAATGAACCTTGCAAAGGATTCTCATTTTTTGCTAAGCCCAATTCACGATTGATGATAAGCTGAATTGCCACTGCTCTTCTTACTGATTCTTCAGTCGGAGTTGTGATTGCTTCATCATAGGCATTGGTATGAAGAGAATTGCAATTATCATATATCGCATAGAGTGCTTGCAATGTAGTGCGTATATCATTGAAATCAATCTCTTGTGCATGGAGAGATCTACCGGATGTTTGAATATGATATTTCAGCATCTGTGAGCGTTCATTTCCGCCATAGATATTCTTCATGGCTTTTGCCCATATTCTGCGTGCAACTCTACCTATCACTGCATATTCAGGATCAATTCCATTTGAGAAAAAGAATGAAAGATTGGGTGCAAAATCATCGATATTCATTCCTCGAGAGAGATAATACTCAACAAATGTAAACCCATTTGCAAGAGTGAAAGCCAATTGCGTGATTGGATTTGCACCTGCTTCGGCTATATGATAACCACTAATTGAAACGGAATAAAAGTTTCGCACTTGTTTTTGGATGAAATACTCTTGTATATCTCCCATCATCTTGAGCGCAAATTCAGTCGAAAAAATACATGTGTTTTGCGCTTGATCTTCTTTCAGAATGTCGGCTTGAACAGTGCCGCGTACTGTTTTCAATGCGCGTTCTTTACACTGTGCATAGACTTCCGGGGACAGTACTTTGTCACCGGTAATACCAAGCAATACCAATCCAAGTCCTGTATTCCCATCTGGCAATTCATGACTATCTGTGGCGGGATCTGAGCAATAATCGGGTAATTCATGATTGGCTTGTGCATAGATGTCCGCAATCTTTGTTTTTACTTCTTCAACTAAACTATGCTCATGAATGTATTTTTCACATTCTTGATCAATTGCGGCATTCATGAAGAATGCAAGAAGCATTGGAGCCGGACCATTGATCGTCATTGAGACTGATGTTTTGGGATCACATAAATCAAAACCGGAATACAATTTTTTTGCATCATTGAGTGTAGCTATCGAAACCCCACTATTGCCAATCTTTCCATAAATATCAGGCCTTGGATCAGGGTCTTCACCATATAATGTTACGCTATCAAATGCTGTCGACAATCGTGCCGCAGGCATTCCATGGCTGAGATAATGGAAACGCTTATTGGTTCTTTCCGGTCCACCTTCGCCAGCAAACATTCTGGTTGGATCTTCACCGGTTCTCTTGAACGGATATACACCTGCGGTATATGGAAATTCTCCGGGAAAATTTTCTCGCATAGTCCATCGGACAATTTCGCCCCAATCCTTGAAAGTAGGAATTGAAATCTTTGGGATCTTAGTGTGACTTAGTGATTCGATAAAATTCGCAACTTTAATCTCTTTATTGCGAACCATATAAGTGAATTCTTCATTTCTATAATTATTGGTTGTCGTATCCCATTCTTCGATGATTTTTCGAACTTCAGGTTTTAATTCACCCACTAATTCTTCATAAAGTGAGCGAAGATTTGCAGTGATGTCGATTGTATCGGTGATGGTGTCTTGTTTGACTGACATAATTCTGCTCGAATTGAGAGTGAATATGCATAAAAAGATATGGGCAAATTTACGGTAAAAACGCTAATCAGAACCTAATTTGAATCCTTCGTCATTTGATTTTTGCATTGACAGCTCCTCTAGTTCCGGAAAATCTGGTCAATTCCGCTTCAATAGCCCCTATAAGGACTTTTGTGCTAACTTTCACGGGGATTTTTCTCTCATCATCAGTAACCCATATGAGAATTTTCCCTTCACTTTTAAAGAGTCCACCTTTGGTCACCATTGGTTCAATGACAATGCACTCAAATGTCCCGGCTTCAACGGTCACGGTTTGCTTTCCATGGATCTTTACTCCCAATGTATAGGTACTATCATCAACAAAGTTTTTCATTTGGATGACATCACCTTTCTTCTTGGTTTGTAAGTCCATTGTGCGAACAAAGAAAAATGCCGATACTATATCATGGGAAAATGTAGGGAAGGGGAATGTTTTTTCTCCAACCATTGCCTTCTTACCTGAATGGTCAAAATATGCCTTGGCATCTCTGCTATATCCACCTTCACGGATTCTCTGTTCGAAATAATATGGATAAATACCATCGATGTCAACAATGGTTCTATACAAATCATGCACTCGATAGAGCCAGTCCAATGATTTGAGAGAACGCACTTCGAATCGAATATCATAGCATGGTCTTCCTTTATACATCACAGACTTCGGTTGAATATGGAAATATGCATCACCGGCCTTGACAAATTGATAGCCGACTTTATATTCCAATTTTTCACCAAGTCCAAATGCTTCATTCTCTATTGTTCTCAGTGATTGCTGAGCATTCAGAGTGATGCACAAGAAAAGAAATGATATGTGGATGAGTCTTTGAATCATAATCTCATTTTAAAAAAAACGGCAAAACAAGTAAATGTTTCGCCGCTTGACCAACTTTAATTACTGATAGCTTATTGAAGGCGTAAAGATTGTCCGGACTTTAATTTACCTTCACCTGCTTTTTTGTTTTTCTTTTTTAGCTGACTAACTGAAATGCCGAATTTGTTTGCAATGCTTTTCATTGAATCACCTTTGCGAACTTTATACTGCTTTGGTAGTTTGGATGAAGACTTGCTGCGAGAATCCGATGAACTTCCTTTTCCTGTGAGTTTCGCATAAAGCTTGATTTTTTGTCCACGAACAATTTTGTTCGCTTTGATTCCGGGATTCCATGAGCGAAGATCTCTTTCACTCACATTATACATCGCCGCAATTTTGGAGAGTGTTTCACCTTTTTTAAGTGAATGCACTTTTAAACTAGAACCTGATGCTCTACGCTTGGAAACAGCTCTGGTGGCTCTTTCATCTGCATATTTTTGATTTGGAATTCGTAGAACTGTTCCATATTGAACTGAGCCAGATTTCTTGATTTTGTTTTCTTGTCGCAAAGACTCAAGTTCCACTCCATAATCATCAGCGATTTGTGCGAGAGTTTCACCTTTCTTGACAGTATGTTTACCGCCTCTTTTCAGTGAAGGTGAATTGTCTCTGTTCTTTTCTGACTGAATATATACGAGTTTCGGACTTGCTGTGGAAGATACTATCAATTCTTGTCCTTCGGACAATTGATTGGCATCAAATGATATTCCATTCCAATTTCGAAGATCTGTCATGCGTACGCCATAACGCTGTGCCAAAGAGTACAGTGTTTCGCCTGATTTGACTATATGCTTTACATGTGCACGACCACTTTTCTTTTGCGGTTGTTCGGCTTGAGTTTGTTCCGCCTTTGAAGCTGTTTGAGTTGTAACTTGATTTGATGCAATCACATTTTGTGATGCATTATTTTCAACTTTAGGATTTGAAGTCACACTTGGAACTTGTGATTCAATCGGCTGAGATTGTATGGGAGTCTGCTTCTCTGCAATCACTGGTGCAGAGATCACAGGATTACGATTTGACCTAATTGGTGTTTCTTTTTTAGGTGATTGTTCAAGGATAGTATCCTTAACTTGATTATTGTTGGCTATGATCGGGGTTTGGGCTGGATTGTTTTGAATCGCAACAGGATTTGATTCAATGATTGAATCATTCTTTACCTTTGCAATCGTTGCTGTTCCTAATGCTTCACGGGGAATACGGAGAGACATGCCCTTCTTTACTTTATTACCGGAAGGAAGTTTATTGCTTCCGATAATATCCTGAGCATTCACTGCATATTGTCCGGCAATGCTTGAAACTGTTTCACCTTTATCAACAGTATGAATTACCCAAGGGTTCAACTCTTCTTCAGTCAACTTGGAGAAATTTGCTGCAAATAGTTCCTTGCTTCCAATCGGGAGTTTTAAATCATAGGGCTTATCACTATCCGGAGGAGTGGTGAGACCCACCAATTCAGGATTCAAATTTTTCAGATTTTCAACTGGTTCATTCAAACACTTCGAGAGTGTTTTAAGGCTGATTGAACCATCAATCGGATATGTTTCATATGAATATTCCGGCTCGGATGCCAATTCATCTTTTGTAAAACCATATTGCTCTTGATTCAAACAAATAATTGAAGTTGCTATGAAAAGAGGTACATAGTTTTTGGTTTCTTTTGGCAAGTATTCTCGAATATCCCAGAATGTTGGTGCATCTTTCTGAAGGCGTGCAATCCCACGGCGAACAGGACCATTTGGACCACTGTTATAGGCGGCCAATGCCAAATGCCAATCACCAAATTCATTGTACAACCATTTGAGATATCTCATGGCTGCTCTAGTTGATTTCTCAGGATCTCTTCTTTCATCAACCCAAGAAGTCATTTTTAGACCATAATCACTTGCTGCAGCTTGCATGAACTGCCACATACCGACAGCTTTTGCCCATGATACAGCATTCGGGTTTAAAGCGCTTTCAATCATCGAAAGATGAATAATTTCCTCTGGCATATCCTCTTCTTTGGCAATACGCTTCAGCATTGGAAACCAGCGACTACTTCTTTCAATCCAACGTTTGAAAAACTTTCTTCCTTTGTCTTGAGATAAAAAGGTTATGTTTTTTTGGACATATTCATTTATCTCCAATGGAATTGTCATGCCAGGAATTCCGGGCGCGCCTGAGACTCTGGAACTAGCAAATTGCAAAGTTGACATCGCCGGAGAATTGGGATCGATTTCCTCAACTTCTTGGTAGATTTTGTTTCGGAGCATAAATGCCGAAGAGCTCTCAGGCAAACTGTCAATGATTTGAACATAACTCTCATAATCATCGATTATGGATTGCGCCAAGTCGGCGAAATCATCATTAGATTCAATACCGGGATAGCTTGCCAGGGAGTTCAATGCCTGAACTGCATCTTCAAATAAGCGTGGAATCGATAGTGTGTCATCATTCTCAATCGCAGTCAAAGCTTTGAGATACTTTTGTCTAGCTTTTTCCAATTTTTGAGAAATGACAAAATCTGCGGCATTCTTTTGATCGCCTTCAGATTTGATGACTTGTTGGGTGGATTGACTCTGCTGCGACTTTTGCGCAAGCACGGGCGGTGCATGAAAAAGCATCATGCATAATGACAAGATGCACAGTCCATATATGTGTTTGATGATTCCTACCATCGGTTACTCCCTAGATAGTGTGTAAAACTATCACATCGTTGCTGCTCGATGTGAATCACAATATACCTCTTGAGAAAGCATTATTCAAATTGAAAAAAATTCATAAATACTTCATTCTTTTGCTTTTACAAAGGTATGTCGTTGAAAACCAAGTTAGTAACGATTAGAGAATTATCTTATTGATGGAATGTTCAGTAAAATACCCCAAAAAAGCACGAAAAACATGTAAGTAATTGGTAATTAAAGAAGATAGAGCGATTTGAATTAAATCAATCTAGAAAGAAATTATGTGGATAAGTTATCCAATACAAGTGAATATGACATTTCATTCAATGAGATCAGTAGGCATTGATCAACATTGATTAAGAAATAAATGAACACACAATAATCTTTTTATCTTCTTGCGTGAACCATTCAATTCCATTCCAATGAATTTGGATTTCTTCAATGGACAGATTGGGAAAAGCTGTGATTGCATCTTGTTTTTCCAAGGTCAAATCACCACCTTTTAAAAGCACATATTTCCCATTCTTCTTTAATAAGGGTTTTGTCCATTGTATAAGTGAGGTAATTGGCGCAACTGCTCTAGCAATCACATAGTCATAATTTGAAAGTTGTTGCTTGTTTTGTGCAAGATCTTCCATTCTGGAGGTATATGATGTGAAATTTCTTTGTCCCGTATGTTCAGCAAACATGGAAGTCAATTTCATTTTTTTTGCAATGGAATCTACCATGGAAATTGAGAGGTCGGGACGAGCTATGCCTACTGGAATTCCGGGGAAACCACCACCACAACCAACATCCAGACATTTTGCTTTATCAATTAGTAATTGTGATTTGACTATGCTGAGTGAATGCATGAAATGACGAACCCAGATATTCTCCATATCTTTTCTTGAAATGAGATTCACTTTTTCATTCCAATAGATCAATTCATTGTGAAAACGCTCAAATGTAGAGACTTGTTCTCGTGAGAGCAAGATTCCATTCGCATTACAAATTGTCCAAAATTCCAATGGATCCATCATGTGAAATGTCCTTCGCGTGCATGTCTATATCCACGCAGAAAATCAGAAATAGCCAGAGCTGGTTTACCTTCTTCTTGTATTTTCAAAAGTGAAACAACTCCATATCCGGTGCCTACGAGAAAAGAGTCATCCGTGATGAGATATTGTCCTGATCCCAATTGTACATCTTTTGAAATACATTGTGTTTTGAGAATTTTCAATGAAGCATTATTGAATATTGTCCAAGCACCCGGTTTGGGATTTGTTCCTCGCACTAGATTATGAATCTCAGAACCTGACTTTGCCCATATGATTCTACAATCATCGCGGAATAGTTTGGGAGCTGGAGTAGCATCCGCATTATTTTGAACTTGAGGAATCACTGAATGATTGATCAATGCTTTGCATGTTGAAAGTGCTAAGTTAGCAGCAGGGATTTTCAATGCTTCGAAAAGCTCGCCTGCTGTCATATCATTCGGAATATCACATAAATATCGATCAATGATATTTCCTGTGTCAACAGTATCATTGAGTAAAAATGATGTTAATCCTGTATGCGTTTCACCATTGATGATTGCCCACTGTATTGGAGCTGCACCACGATATTTTGGAAGTAAACTTCCATGTATGTTAAATGCGCCCAGTTTCGCAAGAGAGTACACTTCTTTTGGCAAAATGCGGAATGCAATCACGATAATGATATCAGGTTTTAGTGAGGCTATTTGCGAGACAAAATCCGGATCTTTCAAACGAGTTGGGGTAAACAGCGGGATATTCAATTCATTGGCGCAGATGCTTACCGGAGAGCTTTGTATTTTACGACCCCTTCCGGCAGGTTTGTCCGGTACACTAACAACAGCTTTCACACCCAATTGTTCATGAATTAGTTTAAGTGAAGGTACGGCAAAGTCCGGTGTGCCCATGAATATGATTGAGGGGGAATTCATTAATCAACCATGCATTGTTGGTTGATGGCCTAGAGTATCCATGATTTTTGCCTCAATCATTGCCAATTCATGCATTCTTTGTTTTACTGTATCGGCAGGGAAGTATTTTCTGGCAAGATCGGTGAATGTACGATAATGACCTGCCTCACTTGCGAAGAGTTCTTGATAAAAATCCCGTAAATCTTGGGATATGGACTCGGACTTTGCAAGGAGTGAGAATCTTTCACATGAACGAGCTTCAATCAAACCATCAATAAGCAATAAATCAAGCATCTTTTCCGGTTCATGCTTTCTGATGTATTTTGAAAGTTGTTTTGCGTATTCATTTCCTGAATCTTTTACAAGATTCAGACCTTTGTTTCGAATGCGTTCATATACTCTTTCAAAATGATCCCATTCTTCTTTTAGAATAATGATCATTTCTTTGACTATATCTTCATGTTCAGGATAGTTCTGAATCATGGTGAGAGCATTATAAGCAGCTTTCTTTTCACAATGAGCATGATCTATCAAGAGGGTGTCAATATCAGCCGCGGCGATATCAACCCATTCAGGTCTTGTATTATTGAGTAAACAAAGCATGAAGTATAAAAGAAAATCGAAGCTGTCTATAAGCCGAATTCTGTTTCCCAAGAGGGAAGAGAAGCATTTATCTTGAATCATTGTTGCCAATGATTTCCATGCGGCATACCCGAAAGAGGAAATGTCAAACGAGCAGTCTGACTGTCCAAAGGACAACTCTTTCTTATTTGCCTTGCTCCGCGTGGGGTTTACCATGCCATTTGTGTCACCACAAATGCGGTGAGCTTTTACCTCACCATTTCACCCTTACCGAATTGCTTCGGCGGTATATTTTCTGTTGCACTTTCCGTCGACTTCTCATTCCTGTGGAATGCATCATCGCCTTTGTGTTACAAAGCACGCTGCTCTATGGAGTTCGGACTTTCCTCACCGACTAATCGGCGCGCTTCTCCGACAGCCCCGAAAATACATGAATGATTATTCGCCGAGAAGAATGCGTCCACAATGTTCGCATAAGAACATTGTATCTGGTTTATTACGCATTTCAACTATTCTTTGTGGTGGAACTTTGCTAAAGCAACCGGAGCAGCTATTCTTCTTTACTTTTACTGCGGCATCTTTATGGAAAGTTCTGATTCGTTCATATTCTGCCAATATTGAAACAGGAATTGCTTGGGCCAATTCAGCTCTTTGTTTGGTATGCTGAAGAATCTCATCATTGTGTCCATGAGAAATTGATGTCAATTCATCTTCTTTCCCGGCCAATCCCTTTTGAGCTTCTTCCAATTCCTTTTTGCTTTCTTCCAAAATTGAAGTGAGATTTTCTTCTTTCACGCCAACTGTTCTTTGCTCATCGTAAATCTTATTGCGTTCATCCCTCAGCATTTCTATTTCATTGGTGATGGCATCGAATTCTTTGTTATTGCGAACATTGAATTGTTGCTGAGCCAATTGATCTTCTTTGTCTTTGATCTCGAGAAGTCTATTTCCGGAATTGATTTTGAATGATTCAATTTCCTTTAAATCTTTCTCAGCTTTCTCGGTATGCATGGATTTTGCTCGAACATACTCTTCAGCATCTTTCACTTGCTGTGGCAAATCGCCAAGTTCTTCTTTCAAATCATCGAGTGTGGAATCAATATCGGACATCGTTGCCAACATGGTAGCGAGTGAACTCATAGTATGCTCTAGGTGATAGATTAATAAACAATATTTTTAAAATTAATATACATGTTGAATTGGTGAAGTGAGAACTTCAGACATGATGAATTGCATCTGCAAACATTCATCGTTTTGAAGTATTGTGCTCATACCTTCAACCACGAACTGTTCCATTTCTGCATGGCCGGGATCAATAAGCATCACATTGCCTTTGGCTTCATGAAACTGATGATACTTTACATCTGCGGTGATGAAGCAATCAACTTGTGAATCAAGTGCATTCTGAAAGTATGAGGAACCACTTCCACAAACAATCGCAATTGATTTAATCATTGCTTTGCTTCCCATACAATATCGAATGGGAGAGCCGAAAACTTCACGACATTGTTGTGCAAAAACAGAGCTTTCCATCGGATGGTGCAACTTTCCAATCACACCCATCCCAAAGCCTTCAAATTGCTTGTCTGGAATCAAGGGTGACAAAGTATTGGGATCTAAACCCAATGCTTTGGCGGCAAGCATATTTGTTCCATCAGGATGAGTGTCAAAATTTGTGTGAATGACAATCAAACCGATATTCATTCTTATTAAGTCATGAACATATGAACCAATTCGATCCGACCGTCTAATTTTCTTCAATGGAGAAAAAATCAAGGGATGAAAGACACATATGCAATCAACATCTTTCTGCTTGGCTTCAGATAGAATATCCTCATTGATTTCATAAGCAATGAGGACTCTTTGAATGTCTGAATCTATTGGATAGCGATCAATTTGCAGACCTATGGCATCTCCGCTCCATGCGGTTTCGGGGGGGAAAAGCACATTCAATCTATCGTTCAAATCACTAAGCGTCATGTACTAACAATGGAATATTTCGGAAGTTCACACTTCAAAAATAGCAAAGTTTTACCAATTCGGCCATGTTCTGCCAATGAAGTCTTTAGTTGCTCGGCTTAACCATTGGTGCAGGAGCAGATACTGTGCCTGTAACAGCCGGCTTTTTTCTTTTACTATATTGTATGGATGCTCTAAGCTTAACTCCATCTCTGATGATTCCACGCATGCGAAGTGTATCCTCGGCTGCTACATATCTATCTCGATTTGGGAGTCCGCCTCGGGCACTTTGTGGAATTTGAGAAATTGGAATCCAAGCTTCTTCAAAATTCAAAGGATCATTCGGTAAAGTAATTCTAAAGGTATTGTCTTTCAAATCCCACCATGGACCACCTTTCTTTCTTGTGAAATCAAACATGTCCATAATTATGACCGGAGTGCCGGAAAAGGGAATATACCTTCTCTTCACGCTATCTCTTCGTGCTCCTTCTCCCCAGTAAAACAGCCATCTCGCATCATCTCTGAATTGTCTAATGCAAGAGTGGGAAACAGGTCTGCCGGGCATATCGAATTGATGAAATGCACTGCCAGCATGCAAATGAAAATTCCAAGTATAAGGGAGTATCCAACTTGAATTGAGTGAAGACTTTCTTAATATTGATCTCCAATTCAGTGCGTATTTGCCGGGAAAAGTTGCTTTGCGTTCTTCACCGGTATTGCATGCGGCAAAACGAACCAATTTCCCATATTCATAGCATGCATAGCTCTGCCAGGCATTGGAAACCATAATGATTTTTGGAATGGATTCTGCGGCAGGATAGACTTCAGGGAAAATGGAATAATCTGTGAGATTCGGAGATATAATACTTGGAATTATAACAGTGTCACCGACTCTGAAATAATGTAAGTCTTTTCTGTTAACTGTCGTGAAAGCTCGATATGAAATATTCTGAACGGTATCAGTTTTGCGATATGCCTTTCGAATTGAGTCCAAACTCTTTGAATTAGAGATCACTTGTTTCGTATAGACAACTGTTTGACCAGGAATCACTTGTTTACTAATCTTTGCTTTCTGTATAGCATCTTTCTGTACTAAAGAGTCCTTTTTGATTGAGTCAGAAATAATTCTAGATTTCTTTTGACGAGGTTTGCTTCTCTTCGCAACTTCTTCGGGTGAATTTCCTGATGTATTTCCGCATGCACCCCAAATGAATGTAAGAATAGTGAGTGAACCAAGCAATACAATGCTTAATTGTTTCCCATTCAAATTCGGAATATGATTCATGTCTCTGAAACCTTTGTGAATATAATCTCAATTTCCAAATGCAATGCCCAATGCAATAAATAATCCACCAAAATCTTTCATTGGAAGATCCTTGATGCTATCAATACCATTCCCACTAAAAGGGATATAATAATATCGTATCAAAGCGGATAAACTAGTTCTTCCTTCGCTCCCAAATGCAGAGCCAATGCTAAGATAGCCCGCAGGTCTTCCATGTGCCAATGTTCTTCTATCCGGTTCGAATCCATTCTGATCATAGGGTACTTGCAAAATCATCGAATAACCCAAGCCTGCACCAATGAATGGTCTGAAAGACTCAGACAATGATTCTTGAAATAATCTCTTTTGCATTCCAATGGTAAGTGGAAAAGAAAAGAGACTATTTACTTTATTAGGAATGAAAGTTCTTCCTGTCATTGGATCAATAAATTCCAATTCATCACTATTGCGATTGCCTGTTATTCCAAGAAGTGCAGTCAGAGAAAGTGTAGAAGATAGATGCTTGGAATAAGAAAAACCGGCACCAAATCCATTTCCTGAAAACAATAATTCTATACTCCAAAAAGAAGAATATTTGAGTGTTTCCGAATTGTCTGTAATCAATGGTCTTGGAGATATAAACACAATCATTGAATCAGGTACATTACCAAATTCTATCAACCCCTTTTCTTGAGCATGCAATATGTAAGATCCCATAAAAAACATGCATAGGAACAACATATTTTTAATCACAAAGGAAACTCTCATGAATAAAGATTGATAAATTTACTACAAAAAATATGCCATCTTATGATGTTTCTTGGTCAATTTGATGTTTGTAAGCCAATTCCATTAATATGATAATAGATTCAGAAGTTCCGCATAAATCTTATCAGCATTTGGAAGCATGGCCTTTTCAAGTGTAGGTGCAAATGGTGTAGGTGAATCAAAAGCAGCCACTCTTTTTATGGGTGCATCCAATGAATCAAATGCTTTCTCAGTGATGCGAGCGGAAATCTCACCTGCAAAACCACCTGTTAATGTTGCTTCATGTGTTATCAACACACGATTTGTCTTACGAACCGATCGAAGTACGGTTTCCTCATCAAAAGGTACCAAAGTTCTGATATCCACAACTTCAATCGAGACCCCTTCTTTTTGCATGCGTTCTGCAACTTCCAATGCCATATGAACTGTGCTACCATAACAAATAATGCTGGCATCCTTGCCCTCTACGATCACATTTGCTTTCCCGAGTGGAATCATATATTCGCCTTCGGGTACTTCTCCTTTAATCTTGCGATATAATCCTTTATGTTCAAAAAAGATCACGGGATTATTGTCTCGAATAGAAGCAGTCAGTAATCCTTTTGCATCTGCCGGTGTTGCAGGACATACTACTTTCAAGCCGGTTGCTTGAACAAACCATGCTTCAGAATTTCTGGAATGGAAAGGATTTGCTCCCACACCGCCACCTGCAGGACCGCGCACAACCATTGGAACTCCAAGACCCCAGCGATATGCTGTTGTTCCTGCCACACTTACCAATTGATTGAATCCACAAGTCACAAAATCCATGAATTGCATTTCAGCGACTGGTCTCATGCCATTGAGTGATGCTCCAATTGCTGCACCGATGATTGCAGCTTCAGAAATTGGTGCATCGATTACTCTTTTGGGACCGAATTCATCCAAAAATCCTTTCGTCAATTTGAATGCTCCACCATATGTTCCAATATCTTCTCCAATCATGAAAACTGATTCATCTCTTTTCATTTCGGTGCGAAGTGCATCGGCTATTGCTTCTAGATATGTCATGACAGCCATGATATGATTCCAAGTTTAATGTTGTGGGTGAATGGTTATGCAATCCGCAATTTCTTTGGCTTTTGCTCGAAGTGCTTTTATATCAGCATCTTTTGCATCCCAAGTCAATGCTATGCCCATCCTTCGATATTTTCTTGTGATTGGTTTGCCAAAAATCCTTACATCGGAATTCTCGATCTCAAGAGCTGTATCGAGGCCGGAGAATGATGGTTTGAATTGTTCATCATTCATATGTAGAATCACGGCACTCACTCCTGATCTTTGAAGCGTGATAGCGGGTATTGGCAATCCTAGAATTGCACGACAATGCAATTCGAATTCCGTGAATGTCTGTGTTCCGGACAAAGTAACCATTCCTGTATCATGCGGACGGGGGCTGAGCTCAGAAAAATAGACCTCATCACCGGATATGAAAAATTCCACACCCCAAAGACCCGCTCCGGTCAATGCTTCGGTTACTTTTTCAGCGATTTCACATGCTTTCTTGAATGCTATTTCCGACATTGCGCATGGCTGCCAACTTTCTTGATAATCTCCTCTTTCCTGACGATGTCCTATGGGTGGACAGAATAATGTCGGACCATTTTTCTGACTAACGGTGAGCAAGGTGATCTCATAATCAAAAGAAATGAATTCCTCTATGATCACTTCTGCCGAATCACCTCTACCGCCTGTTGAAGCATATTCCCAACAAGCCGAAATGTCTTCGGGTTTTTTGATGGTGGATTGTCCTTTTCCGGAAGAAGACATCAATGGTTTGATCACACATGGAAAACCCATATCATGGGCTATTTGCTCTGCTTCTTCAAGCGTTGTGGCATATCCATATCGAGCTGTTTTCACTTGCAGTTCTTTAGATGCAAGATCTCTGATCGCTTTTCGATTCATTGTGAAATTGGCTGCCTTGGCACTAGGAACAACTTGGATTCCTGCTTGTTCATAAGCGTAAAATCGTTCCGTTCTGATTGCTTCAATTTCAGGAACAATGATATCTGGAGCATGCTTTTTCACAATTGCATCCAATGCATCACCATCAAGCATGGAAATCACTTCATACTCATCAGCGACTTGCATTCCGGGTGCATCCGGATAGGAATCTACTGCTATGACATGACAACCAAATCTTTGGGCACTGATAATTGTTTCCTTTCCAAGTTCTCCTGAACCGAGAAGCATGATTTTTTTTGGGAGAGTATTCATGGATCAATCAATGAAAACATTCTTAAATGCTTCCTCAGCCGGAGGGAAGGGAAGATCAATCACTGCATCAATTGCATCGCGCATACTTTGTATGATCTCATTTCGTAAGTCCTCAATTTCAGTCTGTTTCAATACCTTTTTAGCAATGCAGTGTGCAATATATCTATCAACCGGATCCATTTTCTGCCAATGTTCGAGTAATTCCTTTGGAACATAGCTAAAGTCATCATGTTCTGCATGACCACGCATTCGCATCGTAATAGTCTCAATGATGGTTGGACCATCGCCTTTTCTTGCTCTTTTCACTGCATCTAGACATGTGTCATAGACAAGTTCAACATCTGTTCCATCGATTGTTACTCCGTGACATCCATATCCCAAAGCTCTGTCTGATAATTGTTTGCAAGCAAATTCGATAGAATTGGGAGAAGAGTATGCATATTGATTATTCTCAATGATCAGAATAAGAGGGAGTTTTTGAACGGATGCAAAATTCATTGCTTCATGAAATTCCCCGGTTTGTGCTCCGCCATCACCGATATATGTCATTGCCACACATGTTTCACCGCGCAATTTTGCAGCCATCGTGAATCCGGCCGCAACGGGAATCATCGCACCAAGATGAGAAATATTGCCATAGATTCTTTTGGCAGGATCTGCATAATGTCCGGTACCATCAGTGCCACGCATCAAGCTTCCATCACGAGCGAGAAATGCTTTCATGAGAACATCAAGTTCTTGTCCGAAGACGAAATGTCCACCGATATTTCTATGCATCGGGAATAATACATCATTGGGACCGAGTGCAGAAGCGCTACCTACACTTGTTGCTTCATTGCCTGTTTGAGAATAGACTCCTCCGAATGCTCGACCTTGTCTATTCAATCTTTGCATGGCCAAATCAAATTCGCGAGCCATGAGCATATTTCGAAGAAAAGAAATGCGTTGATCTTTAGTTACTGCTTTCGAAGTACTGAGAGCAGGTATCTTTTTTGAGGATGGCATGGTGATTATGAAATTGTGATGATTGATCCGGTATTCATTGATTCTACTGCTGCTATGCTTGCTTCCGATACATCCATGATTTCTTGAAATGAAATTGGCATCGGACTTCCTGATTGTACGGCTTTCACAAAGGCCTTGACTTCTTCAGCATGTCCCTTTTTTCCATCATAGGAAACATTCTTATTTTTTTTGCCTGATGCAAATGTTACAGAAGTGAAGTTCTTCATGATAGCTGATTTTCCTTCCGCAAATACTTCGCAATATTCTTTTTCTATTGAAGCATCTCCATTCGCGAGATAGAGAATGGTGCCGATGCTTCCATTGGAAAAACGAATCATGATATGAGCTGAATCGTGATGAGCTATATGTCTGCTATCATGTGATAATGCTTTTGCAAAAACTTCCACGGGTTTTGCGCCGGTTAAGTATACCATCGTGTCGATGAAATGACATCCCTCACCGATGATTCTTCCACCTTGTTTGGGGTCTTGTATCCAACTGGAGAGTGGTATGGCACCGGCATTGATGCGATATATGATGGAAAGCGGAGAAGTACATTCGCCAAAGAATTTCTTGATGTCCTTGAATGGCTTAGAAAAGCGGCGATTGAAGCCAACCATTACATGACCATTTGTGGAATGAACAGCATTGCGGATCGCTTCAAGTTCAGTTCTTTCGATGCAGAGTGGTTTCTCAACAAAAATTGGTTTTTGAGCTTGAATGGCGGACAATACATATCGAGCATGAGAATCATGTCGGGTTGCACAGAAAATCATATCGGTTTCTGAATGTGATATGATTTCATCTGAATTCGTGCCACTGAATGCAAATCCAAAATGTTTTGCAACGGACAAAGCATTAGCAGGATTGGAAGTGGTCACGCCTGTAAACTGAACATTCATGGATCGCAAGGGTGGCAAGAGTTGAGCTTGCGCAAAACTTCCTGCACCAATAAACCCAAGTCTACTACCGGTTTTTGATGAACTTTTAGCATGAACAGCAATCATAGTTTCATGCTTGGCATCATCAGTATATGTTAGAGCAATTCCCAAATGTGGTTCGGGATTTTTTCCGGAAATGATGTCATATGCTTGCAATGCATGCTGAATGGAAAATGTATGCGTGGTCAGCATTCCGACATTTACGGATTGTTGATCTATCAAATCAATGAATGCCTGCATATTTCTTTGTTCTGTCCAACGAACATAGCCTGCGGGATAATCTATTCCTTGTTCTTCATAGAGTGGATCATATCGGCCGGGTCCATAAGAACATGAAATGCGCAAATCCAATTCTTTCTCATAAAAAGGAGAGCGTGGCACATTCATTGGAACTGCACCAACGATGACTATTGGACTTTTTTTCCTTGCTAAGGAAAGCGATAATTGTAGTGGGGCTTCTGAATCCGTGCTTGCTGTGATGATGACAGCATCTGTACCAATGCCGCGTGTATAAGAAAGAATAGTGGAAATTGATTCTGAATTACTTGGAAGAACGATATCGGAACCACTTTTCTTGGCTAGATCAAAGACTTCGGGATTCACATCCAAACCAATCACTCTGCATCCGGATGCCTTAAGCATTTGAACTGTTAATTGTCCAAGTAAGCCCAATCCAATTACAGCAACGGTTTCACCTAAACGCAAATCTGCTTGGCGAATACCTTGAAGTGCAATCGCGCCAAGAGTTGTATATGAGGCATCAATAAAAGAAACGGAATCGGGAATTTTTACGGCTAGATTTTTGGGGACGCTGATGAATTCTG
>JBIKKD010000067.1:0-7384 GCA_044360565.1 Kapaibacterium sp. (SeqCode) | reverse complement strand
GAGCGTGATGTACGCGCACTTCGAATGCTGTTTCAATTGATGGATGAATATGCAGTATTGCGAATGCACAGAAATCCGAATGTACTTTCTTCCATGAAAGTGCATGTAGAACGCATCACATCAATCGTACATGGTTCACAGTTTCAAATTCGAGAAAAGCCGGGAACAGGAATCACGGTCACTTCAATGGAACAAATCAGAGAATTGGAATACTCCAATATCATTTTATGTGGTATGTATGAGGGTTCTTCCCCATTGACTTATACTGTTGATACCTTTATGGGTAGAGAATTACCCGATTCCGAAGAAAGGCATATACGAAGAGAAAGGATGAGTTTTTACTTATCGCTCGTGCATCATGCACCAAGTGATAAGCCGCGTTCATTTCTTCTTTCATATCCTGCTATGGGCATGGACATGACAGAACTCATGAGATCACATTTTCTCGATGAATTGATGCTCATCACAGGGATGAATCCAGAACAAGACATTTGCAAACAAACAGATCAGCAAGATGATAGAATCACATTCTTGAGATATCTCACAAAAAGAGAAGAATCAGTTGATATTGCTCTTGCGAATACTGATGAATCATATGCAAAACTTGATGAAATCATCTTGCAATGGAATTCAAAGAATCAGATTCAAAGGAAGCATGAACCAATCACAGAACATGCAGTCTTCAATCGCGATGTGTTTTCTATAACGGAATTGAATGAATATGCTGAATGTCCATATCTCTATTTTTCCAAAAGGTTATTGCGACTCAAAGAAGAAGATACAGTCACTTCATGGATTTCATCATTAGAGAATGGTATTTTCTTTCATGATGTCCTTCATAAATTTTACACCTCTCCACTCTTCCCTAAGCAGAGCATACATGCACTTCATCCGGTTCAATTTGATTTGGATAAGAAAGAAGAGTATAAGGCGGAACTCCATCGTATTGCTCGAAATGAGTTTGCATTGATTGATTATGATCATCCATTCATCGAAGTGGAAAAACAGACCATTTTCGGAAATGAAGAAAAAGGAATCAAAGGCAGACTTGACATATGGTTTGAAATGGAATGGAATCTCATGAAGTCATCCACACATAAACCGACTCTCTTTGAAATTGGTTTTGGGAATAAGAATGATGCAATTCCGGCAATCGATCTCGGCAATGGACTGAAGCTCAAAGGGAAAATTGATCGCATAGAGCTTTCTCCCGATATGCAGTCTTTTATCATAGCCGATTATAAGACAGGGAAAAAAGTGCCGACAAATGCAGATATCAATAAAGGAAAAGAACAACAAATGCCTTTGTATGCACTTGCGGCTGAACAATTTCTAAGTAAAGAATTTCGATTGAATGAATGCAATTTCAGTCATGCCATCTATTATTCTTTACATGATGGTACATCAAAAGTGGTATTGGACCCGGAACAGAAAAGATCGCCTTCAAAACCATTGGGAGAACTTCTAAAGCTCTCTCAGGAATATGTTGCATCAATACACGATGCAGATTTTCATGTTAAGGACAAAAAAGAAGCATTTTGTGAGCACTGTACATTTGATTCTTTATGTAGAATCAAAGCAATGCCACCAATGCGCGGTGAAATTGGTCCGGAAGAGGAAGCATAAACAATGCTCATAGCTTTCAATAAACCATATGGCATTATTTCTCAATTCACGAGTGATGGCTCAAAGAATGGAACACTCGCGGAATTTGATTTTCCCAAAGATGTCTATCCTATCGGCAGATTGGATGCTGATTCAGAAGGATTACTCTTGCTTAGTAATGAAGCATCGCTCAATGCTCGCTTACTTTTACCTGAACATGCACATGAACGCATCTATCATGTGCAAGTGGAAGGTATTCCAGATGATCAAGATTTACGATTGCTTCAAAACGGTACAATCAGCATTCAAGGATATACCATTCTTCCTTGTACGGCTTCTCTTATTGACATAAAGTATCCAGATCGCACACCACCAATCAGAGTCAGAAAAACCATACCTGATTCTTGGATTGAATTGAAATTACATGAAGGAAAAAATAGACAAGTTCGAAAAATGACAGCCGCCATCGGACATCCCACTTTACGACTGATTCGTGTGGCAATCGGTGCATATCTTTTAAATGATATGGCTCCCGGATCTTGGCGCACATTGAATGAAAAAGAAAGAACACTCATATTCTCAAAGCGATGATACATGGAATGTTTATTTGCTCCCGATTTATGTATTGATTCCACAGACATTACACTCTCACAAGAAGAGTCAAAGCATGCCAAAGTTTTGAGATTGAAAGAAGGCGATTCACTTCTTCTTTCATCAGGTAATGGAATCCTCGCCAAGGGTAATATTCGGCAGCTAACAAAAGACACCATTCATGTTTCCATTCTTGAATGCAGAGAAATGGCACATGAACTTCCCTTTTCTTTCGGAATCATGCTCCCGATTCTATCATCCAAGGACAGAATGGAATTTGCAATCGAGAAATTAACTGAACTCGGCATACAAGATATCTACCCTTTTGTAAGTGCAAGAAGTCAGGTGCAATCCATCGATATCGATAGATTTCAATCAAAAGCACTTTCAGCAATGAAACAATGCAAAAGATCTATTCTTCCAAGATTACATCCATTGCAATCAATGTCTGATATTGAACTAGTCAAAAACAACTATCAAACACTGATTCTTGGTGATGTGAAAGGTCTGACGGCCATTCCTGAATCACAACAAAAGAATTCATCAATACTCATTTGCATAGGACCTGAAGGCGGTTTTTCCGATGAAGAGCAGGAAATTCTTCGATCATTCCCGCAAACACTTCCCATAAGACTCGGTAATTCGCGTTTAAGAGCCGAGACAGCCGCAATTGCTCTAACATCCATTGCTGCATTTCATTATTCCTGAGTATTGGCACACTGCAAAATAAATGACATTTTTGCAGAGCATTTTGACTACATAAATGGCTGATTTTCATGAGATATTTCCTCTATTGTTTTCTTTGCTTATTCCTACCGGCAATTGCGTTTGCACAATTCACAGGAATTGACTCCAAAAATTTCCCCATGATTCGTGCCTATGGAGGAGGAAGCATCTTTGCAAATGCCAAAACTTCCGATTTCACGGTCACCGAGAATGGTCTTCCAATGACCAATAATATGTCTGTCGAATGCTCCACCGCTGTTAATGATCCATCTGTGAGTGTTGTTCTTGTGATTGATATCAGCGAGTCAATGAATGAGCGTATGAGCAATGGAAGAACGAAGCTTGAATGGATGAAAAATGGAGCAAAGAGTTTCATTAATTCTCTTGTCTTCAATGGTACCACGCAATGTGCCATCATTACATTCAATGGGATCTCCTATATTCTTAGTGATTTTCAAAATACAGCAAGACCACTCATTGAAGCAATAGATGGCATCCAATATGGATTGGGAGCCACGAATTATGAATATCCTCTGATAGATCCACAAAAAAGTGCTGTTGCATTATTGAAAAATACCCCTTCATGGGTACGCAGAGCAGTGGTTTTTCTCACGGATGGAACGCCCAATCAAGATCCACCAAAAACTAGCATCATTAATCAACTCAATCAATTGAAAGCAACTTTATATGCAATTGCTTTGTCATTCGATGCCAGTCCGGATCTTCGGGAAATCGCGGAGAAAACCGGTGGAACGACCAATATTGCGAATACCGAAGATTTACTCGTGAATATTTATAAAGACCTAGGTAATAAAAGACCAACCACAACCTATTGCTGGCTTTCCTATACCGCTCCTTTTGGATGCACTGAGGCAAGTCGCAATCGAAATGTGCAAATCAATTATCGACCTACGAATCTCAGACAAAATTTCACATATTCAGCGCCAACAACTTCAGTAGCCTCCATTCAACTTTCTCAGGCTGTCTTGCCACCATTTCCGGATATTGCTCCCGGACAGCAAGCCACTCAGCAAATTACCATCACCGCAAGAAATGCGGACATGACGATTACCGCTGACAATTCCACATTACCTGCCAATTTCAGAGTCTCGGATTGGGGTGGAAGTGTGCCTCCATTCGTTCTCAAAGCAGGCACTTCTCGAGTGATCACTATTCGATTCACACAAACCAATCCTCGTGATATCCGCAGTGGCAGACTTCGCTTGCTTGGAAATCCATGCAATTCAGATTATGTATCGCTAAGTGGTGGCGCAAAAAAAGTGGTAATCGTTTCTCCAAATGGTGGCGAAACACTCAGCTCTTGTGATTCCATACTGATCACTTGGGGTGGAGTAGATGCAAGCGATACCGTCAGACTTCAATATTCCATGAACAATGGAACTTCCTGGAATTTGCTCAGCAATTCAGCAACAGGATTGAGCCATACTTGGAGACCTCCTTCAAATGGACAATATCTCTTCCGCATTGCGGCAAGAACTACAAGAACAGGAGGCATGGCAAATATTCATGGGGCAGGAACAGGAAGTGAATCAGGTATTGGTATCGCGGCAAATTCACAAGCTTCTTCATATGCCGTGACGGGTCATTATGAAAAACAGCTTTCCATGAATGGTCAACAAATTTCCTCCACCCGCAATCAAGACATGTTTCTCGGAAGATTCCGTGATGACAATGTTTTATGGCTTCGAACCGGCGCACAATTCTTTACTTCATTCCTTCCATATACGAATGCTTCTGGGAAAGCAGTTCTTGTGGATAGTAATGATATAATCTATACTGCGAGTGAGTTGACTCGCTCGGTTAATGGTGGAAGGATTTCAGTCATACTTCAAAAAATAACCACTTCTGGTAGCATTGATTGGAGCAAAGAAATCTTGGCTTCACAAAAGAGCATCGGGGCAAGATCACTCGGAAGGGATAGTCTTGGGAATTATTATCTCAGCGGACTCTACGATGGACAATTCTCTGTTCCTGTGAAAACCGGTGGATCTGCAACCATTACGGCAGTAGGACAAAGACCGTTCACATTGACATTCAATAATCGTGGAGAGTTTTTGGCGCTTAAAGACAGCATCTCAAAAGGATATCTTCACTTCCCTGCTGATACAGCCAAGGATTCCATTGGGACAATGTATACCGTCAGGACATTTTCCAATACTCTCACATTGCCTGATACATTATTCAGAAGTGCCGGTAAGCAGGACATTGCAATTCGATTGAATGGAAGAATCATGACACCGCCTGATCAGAGTGATGGAATTAGTACCGTAATCACACCTCTTCTGACATTGAAGCAAAGTACCATAACAATTCCTTCGATTCAAGTTGGAGAGTCCGTCGATCATGTTGTTACTGATTATTTGTGCAATCGATCAAGCACACCAATCATTTTGGATGAGTCAGTTATCACGAATGCCAATGGTTTATCCATATTGGAGCCCGTGGCCGGTACGGTGATTCCTGGTGATACATGCATACAAGTGACATATCGATTTACTCCATCAGCGAAGGGTCAACAAAATGGTTTAGTTCGATTTGGCAATACTTGTACATTCACTACCGGCACCATTCGAACTGAAGCATTTTCACTTGGCGCTTCCATTTCAAATCTGGATTGGAATATCAAACGCATCAAGACATTAACTCCAGATTCCATACAAATAAGAAATACAGGTGATGATGACTTGACCGTGAAATCAATCAGAGTGTCGAATGGATTGTCATTTACGCTTCGCAATCTCCCTTCATTGCCATATGTTTTGAAGGGTAATTCCACTCTTGCTTTAACATGTGATTTCATTCCGGCTGATACCATTGCGTTTCAGGATTCTGTAATCGTTGAAATTGATCAATTGAAAGAACCCTTGATTGGAATACTTGTGGGCAAAGGTGGACTACCAATATTTACTTCACAAGGATTTACATTCCAAGCCACGGCTGTGAATATGACTTCAACAGAAGTTGCGGAAATCAAAGCCGAGAATCGTTCGATGTCCATGCCTTTGCATATTTCTGACATTTCCCTCTCCATGAATGAAGGTGATTTTTTCATCATGCAATCCGATCAATTACCTGTTGATCTTTCCGGAAGTGCAATGCATGCAACCAAGATTGGTTTTAAGCCGATTAAGGCCGGCAATCGTATTGCATATCTGAAATTCACGCATGATGGAATTGCAGGACCCGATGAAAAACCACGAGTGCAAGACAGCATATTGATTGAAGGAAACGGTATTAGCAAAGGACTTGTGATAGATACCGTTCTTGATATGGGTACAATACTCACTTGTGATATTGCGGTAAAAGATCTCATCATCACGAATCCAAATGAGCAGGATATTCGCATCATCGATATTACAATCAGCGATCTTCCCGGCAATGCATTTGCTTCCGCATTTTATACCAAAAGTGCACCGATTATTGTTCCTGCAAAAGGAAATGCTCCGCTACCCATTGGCTTTGTTCCAAATCGCATTGGCCAAGTCAATGCATTACTGAAATGCACTGCAGAAGATGGAACCATCTATTCCACATTTCTGATTGGAGATGGTATTACAATGCCATCAACACTCACGATTAATGGTCAGGCTACACAAAGCATTTCTTTGATTCCAGGTACAAAATCAAATTTTGACATTGCACTATCCACTCAAAAAGCACTTACTTATCCTCGCATAGACAGCGTGCTATTCGATGTGCAATATCCGAATGTGCTTTTTACTTTGGATTCAGCGAGCTCTCTGCAAGCGAAATGGAATGCATCGATTATAAGCAATGACCCAATCACCGGAAAAGCAAGTATTCTTGCTTATAGTCAAGCTTCCACAAAGGAATTTCCAAGTGGATCACTTATTCGCTTGTATGCAACCAACTATCTGGGTGATCCTGCAAATCAGCAAATGAACATTCAATCCAAAGTAAATGCAACATGCATTGATTCATCAAAAGCCCAAGCCGGCTTTACATTGGATGCAGTGTGCTTTGCGCAAGGTAGATTGATTTCTGTAATGAAAGATGCTTTTGTCATCGGAGTTTCAGATAAAGAACTCACTTTCAGCATGCCATTCACGGGGCTATCCGAAGCATATATTGTAGATATTTCAGGCAGAATCATTTCCTTACTGCCTTTACATGAAAGAATATCCGGAAATCACCATGCAATGCTTCCCGATTTATCACAAGGCGTGTATATGATAATTGCGAAAAATGGTCCATATCATGTCCAAAAACAAATCATCATACACAATACATCCATTCTCCATTGAATTGAGTAATCACCATGAATGATATCATGCAATCGGCAATTGAAAAAAATTCGCAAATAATCGAAGATAGAAGACATATACATCGTAATCCGGAATTGTCCTTCCAAGAGCATGAAACATGTGCTTATATTTCACGGCGCTTGGAATCGATGAATATCCAGCATTCCATTATTGCC
>JBIKKD010000066.1:0-7427 GCA_044360565.1 Kapaibacterium sp. (SeqCode) | reverse complement strand
TTTCTCAATGAGATAATTCGATGCTAGGTTGAAAATATCTAAAACTTCTTTTTTTGATAAAGATGCAATATCAAGTAATGATCTCATTGTATTATCCGTATAAAAAAAAACCGCTTCCCCATAAAGGAAACGGCTTATGACTTACAAAACAGATCATCACTTCTTCATTGCTTTTTTAGCTTTGGGAGAATTTACGATCTCTTTCAATGCTTTTCCGGGAGAAAACTTCGGAACATTGCGTGCAGGAATCTTTAAAGATTCGCCGGTGCGAGGATTCACGCCTTCACGTGCCTTGCGATGACTTGCACCAAAAGTACCAAATCCGAGAAGAGCAACAGTCTCACCTACACCAAGTTGTGCAGTGATGTTTTCAAAGACACTGTTAACTGCTCTTTCAGCAGCAACTTTTGACATGCCGGTATCCTCGGCAACTGCAGCAATGAGTTCTTGTTTATTCATTGAACTACTCCATAAACACATTATGCGATAACGAATTACGATTGCAATTTAGCATATAGATGGTGTAATTCCCAAATACTTTTTCAAATAATTGTTTTTTTTAATCTTTCACTTACCGCATGAATAGTAGATTTGAGCCGATTTGAAATAATGACAAAGCAAACATTATGAAGATTGTGAATATTGCTGCCAATATATCATCAGTCAATACCCATATTGGACCTTTTAGTCTATTGATTAGATTAATAGGAAATGGTTTTAGGATGTCAAATATTCGAAAAATCACTATTGATAATAATATTGACATTGGGGAATGAGAAATGACAGGAATCGAAAGAATCAACCACATTCCAATCACTTCATCAATGACAATAATCGATGCATCATTACCATACTTGCCTTCGATAAATCTAATAGATGCAAATGATATCAGAAATGTTATTGATGATAGTATAAACAATTGAAAGTGTGTTATCGGGAAGAGTAATATCAATACTGCTGAAAATGATGCAACTGTACCGGGAGCCAAAGGACTATAACCTATACCAAAAAAAGTTGCAATCATAGTATGAATACCGGGCAATAAAGGTTCTTTAATCAATAACCTTATTAATCCTCTATTCTGTATGATATATTCAAATGAAGTAAACACTGTTAAAGTTACAATACTCCAAACCGTTATATCAATGATTGAATCCCATTTCGATACATATTCTCCATTTACATCAAATGATAAAAGCAATAAAATACCAATTGTAAATACTAACTGTATTGCAGTTTTGATTTTTGCCGAAATAGATGTTTTTATTGGTCTATCAACTCTATCAGCATATACTCGCAATAATGTCATGAGAACATCTCTAGCAATGATGATTGCAATCATCCATGCATCAATTATATGAATTGACATAAGAGCAAGCAAAGCGGAATTGGTTAGTATTTTATCTGCTATAGGATCCAAAAAAGAACCAAATGAGGTAGTATCACCCCACTTTCGTGCAAGAAATCCATCTAGATAATCTGTGATTGCTCCTACTGAGAAAATAATCAAAGCATAAAATATAAAAGTTGCATCACTTGATATGATCATCTGATACACAATAGGTGCAATGAATACTCTGAGTAGACTTAAGAGATTAGGCAGTGAATAATTCATTCGGATATTTGGAATGTGACTTCACAAAAATAGAGTAAATTGTAATCATCAACGAATAAAAGGCATGAGAATCATGGAAAGAACAGAACTAGCCCAGATGATTTTTAACACATCTCATTTAACCGGTGAATTTCTCCTAAGATCCGGACAGATTAGCAATGAATACTTTGACAAATATCTCTTTGAAAGCAAACCTGATATACTTCAAGCCATCGCAGAAAAAATGAGTGAGCTTATACCTTCTGAATGTGAGGTATTGGCTGGTCTTGAAATGGGGGGCATTCCTATAGCAACATCAATCAGTTTACACACCAAATTGCCTGCAGCTTTCATTAGAAAGAAAGCGAAAGATTATGGTACTAGAAAAGTGAATGAAGGTGCTGAAATCAAAGGAAAGAAATTAGTAATCATCGAAGATGTTATTACTAGTGGTGGCCAGGTCATTCTCAGTGCGGAAGATCTAAGAAATGCAGGTGCTGAAATACTTTGTTGTATATGTGTGATAAACAGACAACAAGGTGGCGTTGAAGCACTTGAAAAAGCCGGCATCCCACTTATTTCCCTCTTTACGATGGAAGAGTTAAAAGCATCAGTTTCATCATAACCATTCATCATATGAACTTAGTGAATCAAAAGATTTATAAGGTGCATACTTATTGAGAACATTGATCGTAGCTGACATATCCTTCGGCATTTCTGCTGTAAATTTTACAGACTCCGATGTTAATGGATGTGTGAACTCCAGCGAGGAAGAATGGAGTGGAGTACGAATCAACAATGGTCTTTCTTCTTGATTCTTCCCTACATTAAACTTTTTCTTGATCGTTGATAGTTTGAATTCGGCATTGCTTCCATAATCCTGATCAACAAGCAATGGATATCCAATCGCTGATAAGTGGACGCGTATCTGATGCAATCTGCCTGTTTTTGGTTTACATTCCAATAATGTCGCCATTCTAAATCTTTGAACAACATGTATAGAAGTGAATGATTCCTTCCCTCTTGCGGATGGTCTCATCAAACCTTTTTTCCTCGTGTCGGCAATCAATGGTATATCAATATCTTGATCATCTTTTGAAACAATTCCCCTTACAATTGCCAAGTATGTTTTCTGCACTTGCTGATGTTCAAATTGCATGCTTAAATGTTTGTGAGCTTCAGCATTCTTGGCAAATACCAAAACACCGCTGGTATCTCGATCCAATCTATGAACAGTGAAAATCTCATCATATAGATCAATCAAAAATGTACGGATATTTGGAAAGTCTTTATCGAATCTATCAGGAATTGTAAGCATTCCTGCAGGTTTCGAAACAATGACGATAGACTCATCTTCAAATAGGATATCTGGTTTCATGACATTAATGTGAATGTGGTTCCCAATCCATTCCTTCACAAGGAATATGTTCCTCGGTTATATGTTCATCATATCTGGAACAGATTTGAGCGGATGGTTCGAAGTGCTTGCAACTTCCACATAGTGTGGATTCTTTGAGAGATTCTACCGTATCTGAAAAGATGGACATTTCTCGATATGCGGGGTAAAATACAATCATAATAACCATCATTGCAAAGATCGGCCAAAACTGATGAAATTCCCAGAAATCAGAAATCCACCAAGTGGCCATGACAATGATTGAAAGTCTTATCATACCTCCAAAAACAATAGTTCCGGTTGTTAATTTTGGAGTTTTATTATCGTAACTTCTCTTATGTAATCTGAAGAGAAGAATATCCATCAATACATCTAGCATGACATCACTTTATTCTATGTTCAATAAGTTCTACCCTTCCATTTTCTACCGCTGTTTGGTAATGACCAAAGAAAAGAATTTCCTGCTATTACGATAGCAAAAAGAGCACTCAGTGGTTGAAGAAAAACATGAAAGAAAGGTAAAGAAAACTGAATGGTTGAGCTTAAACGGATGAACATACCGAGTATTGTCAATAATAGTCCCCACTGCATAAGTTCAGCATTACCACTGATCAAAGCAAAGATTACGATAATTGGTGGTAATACATATGCAGTAAAAAGATGAAATATAAAGAAAAAGAAAATTGAGAATTTTTCAGATAATCCGGAATAGAAATTCTTTGAAAAACCCATAAATACTTCGTCAAAACCACTGTACATGCTACAAGAAACTACATCAATGGCATTGGCCAAAACTACCTTGCTTTTATTCTGCTTTATTTTCTTTGCAATGTCAATATCTTCAACCAAACTAGTTTTCACACTTTTATGACCGTCAATCTCTTGATAAGCATCATATCTAAAAAGCATTACCTGTCCATTTGCAGCGGAAAATCTACTATCATGATTTGAATATATCATTGAATTAGGTAAATATCCGTGATACAATACATGCATAAAAGGAATCATGAGATGTTCCCAAAAAGAAGACATTTTCTGATTAGGAACTGCTGTAAGTAGGTCTGCTTGATAATTCCTAGAAGTTCTTATTAATGAAAGTAGAGAATACGGAGAATGAATTGTGTCTGCATCAGTAAAGAGTAAATACTCTCCCTTTGCCTTCATTGACAATTGATGACATGCATGGGATTTACCAACCCATTCATTTGGCAATGAACTACCAGTAATAATGGTAAGTGTATCGGGATATTGCTCTTTCAATTCCTTAAGTATATCGGGCGTTGAATCAGTAGAGCCATCATCAAGAACCAAGACTTCATAGGATGAATACACTTGATTACATAAACTATCGATACACTCCCTTATTCCTCGTTCTTCATTTCTAGCCGGAACAAGAACAGAAATGAATGGGTCCTGATAATCAATCTCGAGTACTCTTTTGACACGAACAAATGTAAAGAGATTATAAAGTGACACCATTGCTATCACAATCAAGCTGAAAGTAATGAACCACAATGTCCAATAAAGTAACTCTGATATCATGTCAAACAGATGTATCCATTATCATTAATTAGGAATTCATCACTTGTAAAAATTCTCTATTATCTTTTGTGCTCTCCAATTTAGAAAGCAATAATTCCATTGCTTCGATGCTTGAGAACTCACTTAGTACTTTTCGAAGAATCCAAACTCGTGCAAGTTCTTCTTGTGTCAATAATAACTCATCATGTCTTGTACTGGATCTATTCACATCAATTGCAGGGTATATTCTTCTTTCTGCCAATTTACGATCAAGAACCAATTCCATATTTCCTGTACCCTTGAATTCCTCAAAGATCACTTCATCCATTCTGGATCCTGTATCAATCAATGCTGTTGCAATGATTGTGAGTGATCCTCCCTCTTCAATATTTCGAGCGGCTCCAAAAAATCTTTTAGGCTTATGAAGAGCATTTGCATCAACACCACCTGATAGAATCTTTCCGGAATGTGGGATAACCGTATTATGAGCTCTTGCCAATCTAGTTATTGAATCTAGTAGTACTACAACATCTTGCTTGGCTTCAACGAGTCTTTTTGCCTTTTCTAGAACCATATCAGCGACTTGAACATGTCTTTCGGGTGGTTCGTCAAAAGTTGAGGAAATAACTTCTGCTCGAACGGATCTTTGCATGTCGGTGACTTCTTCAGGTCTTTCATCGATGAGCAAAACAATGAGTTTCACCTCAGGATGATTTCTTGCTATACTATTAGCAACTTTCTGTAATAAAACAGTCTTTCCGGATTTAGGTGGCGAAACAATCAATCCTCTCTGACCTTTACCAATTGGCGCAAGTAAATCAATGATACGCATCGGATATTCAGCTCTTGTTGTTTCCAAGACAAGCTTCTTGTCAGGATACAATGGAGTTAGATTGTCAAAGATTGTTCTGTCACGCATTACATCAGGAGAAACAAAATTGATTGAGTCAACTTTTAGTAATGCGAAAAATCTTTCGCCTTCTTTTGGAGGTCTTACATGTCCGCGAATAGTATCGCCTGTTCTCATTCCAAATTTCTTTATCTGAGAAGGTGATACATAAATATCGTCAGGAGAAGGTAAGTAATTATAATCTGCTGCTCTCAAAAATCCATATCCATCACCCAATACCTCCAATACCCCTTCACCAAGCGTACCCTCAGATTGTTGATCTTTCGATTGCTTTTGTGCTTGAACTTCTATGATCTTAAAGATAAGTTCTTGTTTTCTCAAATCACTATAATCTTCAATACCAAGTGATTTCGCAATGCGAGTTAATTCGACAATTTTCTTTGATTTTAGTTCTGCAATATTTATCACGCCAGCTGAATTGGATGCATCATGACTTGTAACTGCAGGAGTTGAAGATTTCTCATGATATGAGGACTTTTCATGGTTGGATGTTCTATCATGATAAGAAGCTCTCTCATGATCATGAGAAGAGGAATGAGAGTGTTGTTGTGATGTTCGTCGAGGTGTACCCACACCTGATCTTGTGGTATTTCGCGGTGTACGCATTACATGGCCAAAAAATGAAACAATGGGTTGATATTGGAGAGGAATCTACTTGGGGGATGAACGGCTGACACCTGAGTTTAGCCGATGTTGTATAATAGTTTTACGAAAGCTGCTGACACAAAAATATGCAATGTGAGTAATTATGCAAGATATTTTTCCAATTCAGGAATTTTAATCATTGAAAGAGAGAATATATAGAATCCAAGGCTTCAATACACTGTTCGACTTCTTCCTTTGTGGTATAAAGCGCAAAGGAAATTCTAGTGGTGGAGTTCACGCCATAAAACTGCATAAGTGGGTGTGCGCAATGATGTCCTGCCCTAACTGCAATACCATTCCGATCAAGCAAACTTGCAATATCATGGGGGTGGACACCATTCATCATAAATGAAAGAGCTGAAACATTTGTTCCATTGTAACCAATGATATTTATATACTCTTTATTCTCCATTAGTTTGAATGCATGAGAGAGTAATTCCCTCTCGTGATTTGCAATATCATCAATGTTCAGTTTTTGCAAAAATTCAATTGCAGCACCCAAGCCTATGAAACCTTCAATATTTGGTGTACCTGCCTCAAATTTGGAAGGTAAATCGGCAAATGTAGTTTTCTCAAATGATACTTTTCTAATCATGTCGCCACCGGTTTGATATGGAGGCATTATATCAAGGTATGCCGATTTTCCATAAAGAATGCCTGTTCCGGATGGACCATACACTTTATGACCTGAAAATACGAGAAAATCACAATCAAGTGATAGTACATCAATCTTCTTATGCAGAACTGCTTGCGAGGCATCAATTAAAATTGGAACATTATGATCATGAGCAATGTCAATGCACTGTTTGATAGGATTTTCAACTCCAATGGCATTGGAAATCCATACCATTGAAACAAATTTTGTTTTTTCAGTAAAGAGCGATGCATAAATAGCCATGTCCAAGGTACCATCCTCTGATATTGGTACTACTTTGATGACACATCCTTTCTTCTTTGCTATCTCTTGCCATGGAATAATATTTGCATGATGTTCCATTATCGTAAGAATGATTTCATCATGTTCAGACAATGCAAGTTCACCATATGAAGAAGCAACCAGATTAATGGCCTCAGTTGCACCTTTGGTGAAAATAATCTCACGAATTGAATCAGCATTGATAAAGTCTTTGACAATACTGCGTGTTTTTTCGAAATGATCAGTGGCTAATTGACTTAAAGCATATACTCCTCGGTGAACATTTGCATTCGTCTGGGTTAGATGATTGACAATTGAATCAATGACAACTTGTGGTTTTTGTGTTGTAGCAGCATTATCCAAATAAATGAGTGGCTTACCATTCATCTTGTTCTGCAATATTGGAAAATGGGATCTCCATTCATCCACAAGTGAATTCATAATA